>JBILJP010000236.1:0-8197 GCA_044377135.1 Fluviicola sp. | reverse complement strand
GATAAATCACCAAATTTCGTTCGTTGAGTTTTCGGTAAAACCTGTCAAAGTCAAAATTAGGATGTTCGGGATACAGATAAGAAGTGATAATATGTCCCTGGATAGCTTCATCCAAATATTCAATTAATCCCAATTGGCGTAATTCCTTTTTCAAGATAGCCCGATTGGATTGATAACGTGCTTCTCGTGCAGCAATACCACCTTCTTCCTTCAATTCCACGATCGCTTGCTTAAACGCCATGATGGTTAACGTTGGAGGTGTAAACCGAAACTGTCCGTTGGTTTCCAAACCTTTCCACTGGGCGTATAAATCCAGCGAAAGGGATTTTGCCTGATCTTTTGCAAGCTCTAATTGGTTCTTGTCACAAATGGCAAATGAAAAGCCCGGCGTTCCTTCAATGCATTTATTGGAAGACGAAACCAGAAAATGAATACCATTCTCTTTTACCTTGAATTGTACACCACCGAAGCTACTCATGGCATCAACGATGAACACTTTGTCAAACCGTTTACAAACCTGACCAATTTCTTCTATCGGGTTGAAAAGTCCGGTAGTGGTTTCACTGTGCACACAAGCAACATGCGTAATGGCAGAATCAGTAAGTAACGCAGCTTCCAACTTATCTGCACGAAGTGTTTCATTTTCTTGAAACGGTAATTCTACTACATCAATTCCGGTTATGCGGGCCATTTTCACCATACGATCTCCGTATGCTCCATTGGTCATAACCAAGAGCTTCTGGTGTGAACCAATGGCAGAACCAATCACACTTTCTATTCCGAAAGTTCCTGACCCTTGAATAATGACCGTTGTATATTCGCTCTTGTCGACTTGAGCCAGTACGAGTAATTCGTGACGGATAAATTGCACTGCTTCGATGAATTCCTGATCGCGAGACCCCACATCGGTTAACATGGCTTGCTTCACACTTGCCGATGTATTCAGCGGTCCGGGAGTAAATAGTTTTTTCATTAGAATGAAATAAAGATTAAACGGTCTCTAATAATTCCGGAATGGAAACAACACTTTCTACAATGTGCGTGTGCGGATGTTGTTCTAATTGATCCAATCTGTAAGCTCCGGACAATACACCAATATTTAATCCACAACCGGCATTGTTTCCTTCGTTCAAATCGGCTGGAGTATCTCCTACTTTTCCAACTTCGGAACTATCGGTAATGTTGAATTTTGACATGGCCTTGTAAACCATATCCGGGTGCGGACGGCCGTTTTCTACCTCATCGCTGGTAATGGTATAATCAATCAATCCTTTTTCTTCCCAACCCATACGGTCAAAGATGGCATCGGCAATCTTGCGGTCGAAACCGGTATCAATTCCAATTTTCACGCCTCTTTCCTTTAACAGCCGAAACGTTTCACTAACTCCTTCAATTTCGCGAATGGTAGACGAAGAAGAATAAAAAGCGACCATCATTTCCTGAAAACGGGCATGAATTTTCCCCACATAAGAAGCCGAAACAATCGATTTATCTTCTAATTTCTTCTCTAAGATTAACTGGATGGCAAGCGGCTTAGGCATTCCCATGATTTCATTGATTTCATCGCGTGTGCACACATATCCGAATTCTTCAAGGGCATTTTTGAAGGCAATGTTCACAAAATCTTCATCATGAACCGTTGTTCCGGCCATATCAAAAATCATTAATTTAATACTCATTGTATTGTTATTTATTGGTTTAAAAAAATACTAATCAGGATGATTTTAGGTGTTTAGATCAGTCTGTAGGTGCATCTTTTCACGGTTCCATTTTCGTTTAAAATAGATGGCAGATAACGTGAACAGAATGATTAACAAGATGGAGACAACGTACGAAGCTACTTTGAAAAAATCAAGGTAACTTATTTCTCCGCTGCCGAAATTTTTGTAAAAAATCACCCCTACGCTTCCTAAATAGCCATAAAAATCGGCCAATGTGACCATAAAGCTGGCAGTGCTTACGTAATGAAACGATGCGATTAAGCGCTCAAAAAACAAACTGTTTGCAGGTATGTAGGAAACGTAGAGCCCCAAACCGATACATACTGTCCATAGATAAGGTGAAATCAATCCGTTATCGAATAACAAGGTACTTCCTCCAATAATCAGCGCACCTGCAATTGCCACAAAATGAATGGTCATGAAAGCGGCAAAATTGTTTTTCACCCATTTGATCAGGGCTACCAGCAGAATAATACTGAGTCCGATCGGAATTTCGGTTCGTGTAAAAATATTGGCACTGTCGCCATATCCCAATTGTTGCCAAATTTCTGCTGAAAAATTATCTCTGAAGTCGCGCAGCGCAGTGAGCAACATGTATGCTATGATGAAAATAAACAAGCCGAAAGTGAATTTTCGAAGGAACTTTCTACGTTCACTACCATTCATCGGTTTTCGCTTGGTTCTTGAAGCTATATCCTGCGGAGATGGTGCAGGAAATTGTTCCAGCATCCAAACCGAAAAGATCAGTAACGGAATAAACAACGCAGCCGTTACAAAGGGCATCCAATATTCTGTAACGCCCGATTGTAAGATCATTTTACCAATTGTCTTAATAAATCCGGAGGAGATGATCATGGTGAGATTGAGCCCCATCACCAAAATATCTGTCACTTTTCGACCTTCCAGATAGCTGTAAACAATACCGTAAATCATCCCGATTGGAACTCCGCTCAAAAACATGAAGAAGATATTATACGGCGCGGGAGTTGTTCCGAAAAAAAACAGGGACAATCCTGAAATTCCGATCAGTAATAAAATGGTTTTTGCCCGCCTTTTTGCTTTCAGTTCGGAAACGATTTTTATTCCGATGAATTTAGACAAGGTATAACCGATTACTTGCGCGGTAATCAATACTATTTTATAATCGATTCCGAATACTGTTTGATCTTCAAATTGCGCAACTGTAAACGCCTTACGAAACGCATACATACAGGTATAGGTGCAAAAGATAGCCAACGTTGCGACTATTGAAAACACAGTCGAATTGGACTGAGACAGGTATGTTTTAAGACGGCTACTCATGAATCGTTTTCAATCCGTTAACGGTTACACGTGCATCTGTCCAATGATTGCGGGTAAGCACTTTGAGTCGATTGATGTCCATTTCAATAAGCCACCCGGCAGTCCTTTTAAAACAAGCGTCCAGTTCATCCGGATGGTGAGCATCACTATTCAAAACCAGTGGAATATTCAGTTCGAATGCCCGTTTCAATAAATCCGGCGACGGATACGGATGCTCCAGTTGTTTTTTATACATGCCACGTGTATTGATTTCAAGAAAAGCACCCGATGAGGCAATGGCTTGCAAGGCTGCTTCCGAAGCTTCTTTATACACGACAGCATCAGTATCAATCACCTGTGTACCGTCAGCATTTAAGTGCATTTTAATTTTGTCGAAATGACCGATTATTGTTGGTTTTGTTTGCGCAACCATGGCCTCAAACGCGCGGAAATAATCCAACACAAACTGTTCCTGATCGTTGTTCCAGTATGTTGCCAGTTGCTTTATAAACGTTTCGGTAGATCCATCCACTTCTATCAACTCACCTGTTTTTGCTCTTAAGAAATGAACTGATAAAATGGTGTAATCCAATGCCTCAGCCGGAAAAGATTGAACCCATGCTTCTTCACCTTCCAGGTAATCCAATTCAAGACTTGTGTAAATTTCGATTTGAGCAGCATATTTCTTTTTCAAAGCGATCAGTTCTGCAAAATAATCAGTGAGTTTTTCAGAGGGCATATTCCAACTATTTTCAAACCAAAGCGGTGCATGAGATGAAAACCCGATGGCCTTGAATTGTTTTTCGATCGCTGTTAACACATACGATTCCAACGGCTCTAATCCATCGCAAAAGTTAGAATGACAATGATAGTTATACCACACGTTTAGTAAGGGTTTAAAGAAACAATGAGGTACGCTTTTTCCACGCACCTCATTGTGAGAAGTTATTTATTGTTTGATCAATTGTTGCATGAACATGCCGTTTCCATTGACTACTTTTACAATGTACATTCCTTTTTCAAGGTGCCCAAAGTGAAGTTGAATGGAATTGTTTTCGTTTCCGTTCACCTGATCTTCCATCACTTTTCTTCCGAAAAGATCGATTACTTCCACGGTATACGTACCGGATTTGAATAACGTTAGATTCACCAAATCGCTGGTTGGATTGGGATAGACGCTAAACACATCTTGTGCAGTAGCTTCGTCCAAATCAGCTGTATTAATGGTTGTTGTAAAGTCAAACGGACCTGCCCAGGTACTGTTGCTTGAAGCACCACAATCTGTTCGCACATAATACGAATAGGTTGTCGTTGGCGCAAGCTGATTCAACACATACGGATTGCTCACGTTTGACGCCGGAATTCCGGTTCCCGGTGTAAAACCAGGTAAGCCCCACTCAATATCAAATGTTGTAGCACCTGATGTCCAGGTTAGCGTTGCAGAAGACGATGTGATATTGGTGGCAGACAAAGCCGTAGGAACTGAACAGATTGAAGCATAAAATGTAAACGGCCCAATCCAGCTGCTGGCACCGCTTCCACCACAGGTATCCTGAATGTATAAATCGTAATAGACATTTCCGGTAAGCCCTGAGAAGTTGTACGGATTATTGGTCGTGTTTACCACTTCTGTTCCTGTTCCCAATGAAAAACCTTGTTCTCCCCACTGCAAGTTCCAATGCGTGGCGCCACCTGTGGTCCAGGAAACTTCGCAACTAGTGGTTGTTTGATTCACAATAGCTGGTGCAGAAGGCGGAGTACACGTTGCGTTGGAAACCAATCCTAAGTAAAATTCTTTACTCACACCAATGGAATCTTTGCTGATGATGTTTGTTGTCAGATTTTGATCGGCAAGATAATCACTCCACCATACGTTATTGTTAGCATTTCGATTCCACAAAATCAGATCAGCTTCGTTTGATGTTGCAGCGCCGAATGCACCGTAATTCAATTCGATTTCGTAAGCCGCCGCAGCTGTTTTGTCCACTGCAAACACTCCGAAATACACATCATTTCCGGGAAGCAATGTAAGTCCGTTGAGTGAGGAAGGTTGACTGTTTACTTTGTACACGTGCAATCCGCTCATGTTTTCAATTTGCTGCGCTGAGAAATTACCATTGGCTGAATTCAATCCTACGGTAACTCCCGACCAATTGGTGGTATACCTATTGTTGCTAACGTTACCCAAAGCTGCGCCCGAAGTTTCCCAGTTTGCAGCAATGGAATTTACCAAATTACCATCATTGGAATTAGCCGTTAAATCAGTCAATGTTGTTCCTGAGGCATCATCACACGGGTAATAAGCAAAAAGCGACGGTTCGTTTCCGTTTAGCTTCAAACACATTCTGTCGCGAATTTGCTGTTGGGTCAACACACCGTCCCAAATACGCACCTCATCAATTGATCCGTCAAAACGCGGATTAACGCCATTATAGCTATAATTCCCTGTTCCGTCTTGACCTAATTTATAAGTATACGAACTGGCAAACGATCCGGTAATAGACGAAATATCGATACTGTCTTTGGCAATTCCGTTGATGTAGACTTTGAAGACCCCACCTCTATCCATGGTTGCTGCAAAGTGAAACCATCCTAAACTTACTACGTCTAAAGGAACGGTCAAATCTTTGCGACTGTTGTTCGGATCTTTGAAGTTGAATTTCATGTTTTGACCGTTGTCTTGCACATCGAAAACCAACCCGGTATTGTTACCCGAAGCCCAGTTTTTATTCGAGAAAAAGGAAGGGTCTTCTGTCACTGCGTTTACTTTCATCCAGCATTCGAATGAAAAATCGTTGGTGTTAATGTTGGTCAAACTTCCCAAATCAACATGATTGGCGTTGGCAATGTTAGCAGAGAAATCCAATGCAGTTCCAGATCCTGAAACCTGAGCATTCGTGGTGATTGTTCCAGCAATAAAAGCTGCAAAAAAGAGTATTTTTTTCATACTGAATAGGTGTTAAATCGAATTATTCGATGATTACTTTTTTGGTTTGCTTTTTATCACCGATGATGAGCGTTATAAAATATTCTCCCTTCGGTTTATCGATAAAGCTGATGTTTAATTTATTTGGTGTGAGTCCTTGAACATGGCTATCAGACTCGACCAAGCGACCGTTTATATCGGTGATTTCGTAAGAAATGACTTCATTCTGATCGTTTTGAAACCACAGTGAAACCAAGTCTGTTGAAGGATTGGGAAAGTAAACAAAGTCGAAATTGACTACCGGTAACTCGTTCACGGCCAATGCCGGCGGTGTGTACAATGAATCCAACCATGATTTCCCGTCTAAATTCCAGCTTGGGTTGATGGTTGGGTTGCAATTTGAACCACGTAACAAGTGATCCAAGGCTGTTGCAGCGATATCTGCCTGACAAGGACTTTGAGCACCAATACTTGCATTCAAATTTCCCAATGCGATACTTCCCGGATCTGTAACACCTGTCATTTGTTTCGGCGAAAGATTGTTTCCACTTCCTATCCACCAAATGCCACGTTCTTGCGAAGAGTTTCCTCCGTGACCATTACCAATACCTCCATGGTCGGTTGTCAATAAAATAATCCACTCTTCATCTGCGTAACCCGGACGGTTTTGCAATGCGGTCATGATGCTTCCAATGTGTCCGTCAACTGTTTCAATCGCATTCATGTAAATTGGATTGTTTGGACTGAAACCACTTGCATGACCGGCAAGGTCACACTCATCAAAGTAAACAAACATGGCATCCAAATTGGGGTTTACCAATTGATTTTGAGCAGCCGTAACACTTTGGTTCCCTTGGCCATCTTGCACTAATAATTTCAAATCCCAACCATCATTGTACACATTGTCTGACATGGGAGCCCATTGCGAA
Organism: Fluviicola sp.; assembly: GCA_044377135.1. Taxonomy (GTDB): domain Bacteria; phylum Bacteroidota; class Bacteroidia; order Flavobacteriales_D; family Crocinitomicaceae; genus Fluviicola. Next base: position 1,340 of record JBILJP010000236.1, on the reverse strand, counting down.
ATTTGAACGCAATACAAATCGGGCAAACACGACTTGGCACGTGTTGGGAAATACGGATAAGTATTGTATTGGCTATTGGCGTACGAATTGTCTGTAACACCGTGTTTGTTGTATTCAACACCACACATAATGGTTGACCAGGATGGTCCTGAAACGGTGATTCCACGGTGGTACGATTCATACGTGAAAAAACTGTTTGAAATCAAGGCATCAATGTTTGGTGTATTTGCTTGTTGCAGTGCATCGGAGCGCACACCATCCATCCCGATTATCAGGACTTTCCGATTTTGTGAGGCCATCACAAACTGCGTTAATAAAATCGCAGCGATAAACGTAATTCTTTTCATATTCTGTTGTTTTTTTAATTACTAATTGATGAATCAAAGTTACTTCCATTCAATTATTAGTATAAAATGTTAATATTACTAAAGCATTAATTTTTATTACTATTTGTAAACTTATTGGGTGATAAATCGATTTTAAGCACTTAATATTTACTATAAGTCAACTTTTAAACCAATCTGAGCCTTCACACCGTAGTATTCTGTGCGGTAAACCCGCCAACTTTTACCTACATAAAGTCTATCGGGTGAGTTGAGCAGATTATTCGCTTCAACAAAAACAGAAAAGCGTTGATTGACGATGTACGTAAATTCGAAATCGAGACTGTAATAGCTGTTTGCAAACACATCATAATCGCTGTCTTTATACAACAATCCCACACCTTGAAGCGCACTCAAATTCAATTGCTTGAGATAAGGCCCAGAATAACCAAGCTCTAATTTTGTTTCAAAGCGATCCGATTCATACGAAAGACCTACATTGTACAACAAGGGCGTTTGGCCAACCATTGATTGAGAAGCCGTTCTTCCGGGCACTTTCATTCTGGAAATCGAATACGTGATATTGGCGTTGAAACCAAGGTTTTTCCAGGCGCCTTTTAAAAAATCAAACTTCCGGATAAATACACCTTCAAACCCCAACACCCAAGAACTTGGCGCGTTGTCGTATCGTTTGGTAACAATTCCTGAAATGGAATCGACCGAACCGGTTGAAATGGCAAAAATGTGGTCTTTGATGTTTTTGTAATACGCTCCCACCAAAAACATGCCTTTCAGTCCCCAAAAATGCTCGTAACTGGCATCCAGGTTGGCAGAATAAGTAGGCTTCAATTTCGGATTTCCGAACGTGTATTCCAATTCATTGTAACGAATGACAGCATGCCCGGGTTTGGTTTCTTCAAAATTCGGTCGGTGCATGGTGCGCGAAGCCGCAATCCGAATGTTGGTTTTTTCATTCACATTATAGGTTGCGTTGAATGACGGAAGAAAGGAATTATA
>JBILJP010000235.1:0-8207 GCA_044377135.1 Fluviicola sp. | reverse complement strand
CAGTCGGTTGGTTTCCTGATTCGTTAAACCAAGACTTTTAATCAATTCGATATTGCGTAAACTTTCGGTGGTACTTCCGGCCAATAATTTGGTTTCGCGCACAATAGTGGTTTGCACTTTTTTGATACGACGCGAAAGGTAACTGGTAATGAGACCGAGTAACACCGCTGCGATGAGATAAACCGGAATTAATCCGCCAAAAACGGTGGCTGTGTAGATCATCACAAACACCAGTCCGACCATCGATGCAAAAACGATGTTGATGAAACTCAAAATAAATTTCTCGCTATCGGTACGCACTTTTTGCAGAACGTTCAACGTTTCACCGCTTCGTTGATCTTCGAATTCCTGAAACGGCACTTGTAAGGTATGTTTTAAACCGTCGGTGTAAATATCAGCTCCGATGCGTTGAATGACCAGGTTGGTAAAGTAATCTTGAAACGCTTTGGCGATACGACTCACCATAGCTACGCCGATTGATGCTCCGATCAGTTTTCCGATGGCCCACAGAAACTCTTCCGCCGGAATTTTCTTTCCGCCATTAACGTATCCGTTGAGGTAATCGATGATTTTCCCGAAGATAGTAGGATCTAACAATGAAAAAACCTGATTGATGCTGGCTAAGATAAGTGCTAAAAAAACGAGTGGTTTATAGCGTTTGAGGTATGTTAATAATAATTTCATGCGTTGTTTCTTTTTGTAAATGAGTAATGTACGTACGTAAAAAAGGAGATGACAGAATCGTCGCTAATTGCGCGGTAAAATTAATGAAAAGAATGGAATAGTTACCATGGGAAGTTTTTAATTTCCGGTAATTGAACTGTTGGTTTTAAAGCCGATTTCAATGTGAAAAGCTCTAAAAACGCCTTTAAATCAATACATTTTAAAGCTGATAGGTAAATTAAAAATGCTGTTAACGGGCTTTCCTTTCAAGCGACCGGGAATCCAATTTGGCATGGCTTTTACAACTCGGTATGCTTCGGAGTCCATTGGTAAATTCACGCCTTTAATAACTTTTACATTATAAACAGATCCAGTTGCACTAATCACAAATTGTACAAAAACTTTTCCGCTGATTCCTAACTCAAATGCCTGTTGCGGATACTCGATATTGTCTTGAATATATTTTGAGAGGGCAGATTTTCCACCAGGGTAATTCGCGACTTCTTCCACGATAGTGTAAACGTAGTTTCCCTTAACTGTGTCTTCTTTAGCCAGTACATCAGGCTCATCTGTTTTTGTTTCTGTTGTTTTTTTGTCTTCAGTAAGCGTTTCTATTTTATAGAAGGGAAGTTTTGCTTTATATGATTTCAATAATTTTTCAGTGGGATCTAAAAAGATTCTGTTAGAGCTGTTGCCACTATCTGAACAATCAAAAAACTGAGTTTGATACCCCGGTTTTTTAAATGTAAGTTGAGTTCCTCTTTCTGTATTTGTAACACTGTAGATTCCAAGGGCAACCGTTGATGTTTCCACTTTCTTTTTTTTTGAACTTACTTCTATTGAATCAACCAATTCCAGTGTAAAACTATCGTAAACGTTAAAGATTTTCTGACTTAGAACAGAACTTGAGATGGTTAAAAGAATTAGGAGGAAGAGGTGTTTCATCTTGATTTCGGGCAATTAATTTTCCGACAAATTTAATACAATCGTTGTCGTTTGAGCATGTATTTGGTGAGCACATCCTGCAATCCGTTTTGAATATCCACCGGCATAAAATCAACGGCGTATTGTGCGCATTTCAGTTCCACTTCGGCAAAATAAGCCTGAATAGCATCTGTGTAAGCCTTTTTTACTTCCATCGGGTGCAATTTCATTTTTTCGCCTGTTTCCATGTCCACAAGGTTCACAGGTCTGTTTTCCAAGGCAAAATCCACTTCGGTTTGTTTGTCGACTACATGAAAAATAACGATCTCGTGTTTATTATGGCGCAAATGCTGAACGGCTTGCATAAAAGTTTCCAATTGCGATGGATCATCCAATAAATCGGTAAACAAGACCACCAAACTACGTTTATGACAGAGTTCGGCAATATCGTGCAAAGCCTGAATGGCGTTGGTTCCTTTTTTCGATTGGTCAGAATACTCGCGCAATTCCTTTTCCATTTCGTGAATCAGAAAACGGTGGTGCGCAGCCGACGATTTGGCCGGTGTATGCAATCCGAGTTGTGTATCAAACATCGAAACCCCAACAGCATCGCGCTGCCGTTTGAGCAATTCGGCAATAGACGCGGCACAAAGCATCGAGAATTCGAGTTTCGACAAGTTGTTTTTTCCGCGATAAAGCATACTCGACGACGTATCAATCACCAGCTGACAGCGCAAGTTGGTCTCTTCTTCGTATTTTTTAGTGAAGATTTTTTCGCTTCGGGCAAACAATTTCCAATCGATATGGCGCGTAGATTCTCCGGTATTGTAAAGACGGTGTTCGGCAAATTCAACCGAAAAACCATGAAACGGACTTTTATGCAAACCGGTAATGAACCCTTCAACAACTTGTTTTGCCAATAGTTCCAGGTTGCCGAATCGGGCCAGGTCTTCTTTACGAATGGATGAAATCATAGGTCTAAATTACGGAATTTTGCGAAGCGGGTGAAGTAGAAACGGTTAAAAAGTCGAAATAGTGTAGGGGCAGTATTTTCGGGGGTAAAGCGGTTTTTAACGGATAGTAACGGATAAATTCAACGCAGAAACAGCAGAAATTCCTTTAGAAGCAATTTTAAGAATTACGAATAGCTGGTAGTTGATCTCACTAAGAAAAAGATCGTAATTTTCAGTAGTTAAATGAGGTGACGGGCTTTATCTGGATTCAGATACTAAAAAAGGAATGAATGACATCACAAGAATTAAAAGAAACTTATCAATTGAATTTTACCAATTCTATCATCGATTTGAAGGGATTCCCCTCAGAAATTTTGAATCGACCTTATACATTTAACAATAGTTTGTCTGATTTTTTATTTGAATGGAGTCGTCCACGTATTTTAACCTCTGAATTGTTGCCTGAGTTCGAAAATGTGTTAAATGGAAATAATGAATCTTTTTATACTAATGGTCAATTTGTCAGTATTGATTCAACTAATTCAACCACCGAAATTCATGATGAGGAAGCTGCGACTAATCCAGTAGCGACACTTCCTACGCAAGATTTTTATGACATCCTGGTTTTGTGGCGGGATTTTTTGCTTGAACCACCATTGAATGGAACAAAGGTCGATGAGAATGGAAGTCCCAGATCCTAAATCAACGCTATAGGTTTAAATTATGATGCAAAAGATAATCAAAATACTAGTTGTTTTAATCGGAGTTCTTGATCTTGGATTGTGTCACGCGCAATCTAAAGCCCCCTTTACTTTTTTTGGACAGGACTTAAATTATAGTATCTATACGATCAAAAATCCAATGTCTGATAAAATGCTAGGTAAACATGATCTTGAGAAGCATGAGAGACAACAGCATGGTAACTGAGTCATCCACATTAGCGCTGAATAACGCCATTACAATGCCATCAATAATAAATTTTGACAAAATTCTTACTAATAGCGAAGATATCATGATAAAGCAAGTATTCACCACATTATTAATCACTGTCATAGGATCAATTTCTTTCGCGCAAATAAATAGCGACGCGAAGAAAGTGAGTCGTAAAGGAATCTCCAAAATTGTGATGGATAGAGGCGGTTGTAGTATAAGTTTCGACCGTGACGGAAGGGTTACGGAAATGGTGTATTTTGCATCAAGTAATACACAATTATATCGATTTGATTCCTTGGGAAACTGGATTTATTGTGTAGCATTCGAATCCCGTAAAAAGGGCGGTAAATATATTGATTTTATTGAGCAAGAAGTACATAATGCTTTCGACGACAATGGAGATTTAATTTCACAAGGCGCTAGTTATAATGATCCAATGGTTGAATCAGGTAATCTGCCAGATCATGCTGACAGTTCAATATATAGGAAAGAGCTCAATGACAGTCTACTTAAGATTTCGATGTTGTGGTTTAGGTCAGATGCGTACTATATAAACGATCAAAGGAGAAACGAACGTTCATCTTTTCATGAAGAAACGGAACTCATAAGAAAGTTAAATGACTCAACCGTTCAAATTGATTATTACAAAATAAATTTTAAGGATACAGTTGAGCATAATCGACTTATATGTTACCAAAATGAAGTTGATAGTGTTTGGAGAATTGATGTGTTTGATCTTGAATCCGGAACTGTTAATACAAGTTATACTAATTGTACGACCATAAAACCTTTTGAATATAGTTGCTCATATGTTAATGAAACTGGAGAAATAAAGAATCAGACACTTAAGACAAGAGTGATTCAGTACTCTACAGATAGCTTGTATGAAGGTTTGCCGCGCTCCAACAGCTCGGATGATAGATATAGTTATTGTATTAATCCGCTTAAAGCATTGAAATCGAGTAAAAAGGCTTACGGTAAAAACTCAATAAAGATATTCAGATACTAATTTACCAGCCGAATGAAAGTGGTTGTTTTAAAACAAACGCATGAACCTACACGATTACACCATAGAAAACCAATCTGGCACGATTGCAATTCGGATGAATGATCCGGGTTTAGTGATGTTGGAAGAGTTTTTAAATGGAGATTTAACCGAACCTTCGAGGGTGGATTTTTATCTAAACCGTTTTTATTTCATGAGAGATCATTGGAATACACCTGAGCTGGAAGCATATATAAAGAGTGACCTATTCGGATACTGGGATGAAGACTACATGCAGGAAGCCTAACTGGAAGGTCATTGGTTTTCCATCTTTAGCAAAGAAGAACTCACGGGTGGAATCCATGTAGAAGATAAACGGTTTTATCTGGAACCTGAGCTTTTTGATTTACCAACTGTTTCTATGTCTTATCAAGAATTTATAGATGTACTTGAGCAGTGGAAAGAGATCCTCAATCATCCGCCCGCACCTGCACCAAACCCACCGGCGAAAAACGAACAGCCCTTGTCTTTTTTAGCAAAAATGAGATCCCTATTTTTCGGTCGAAAGAGGAATTGAGTTAGTGGGGGTTAACTAATTATTTGATAATCAATATTATTTCGAAACTCCGGAATAGTTTTTTCGACAAAAAACAAATTTTAACAATTTGTGATGTACCAAACTGAAAAAAGTTTCGTTAAATTAGCTGTATAGTTTTAGTTACTTAATCACGGTTCAACAACCAACTTTTAGATCACCATCGTTTCAGCACTAATTTAAGTTCGTCGCGTGTTTTTTTGCGCACTTTATTTTCTGTGTTTGATAGTTTGTTTGTTGTTGTGGCCTAACCTTAGATACACTTAAATAAATTAACAAGAATGGCAGATTTTTTCTTTTTTACGGATGTTGATTTGTTGAACAGCCAGACTGCTGCTCAAGCATACGGGCCGGCAGGGGTAGTTTCTTCAACGGAACGATTTAGAGTGACTAGTTTACATAGTGCAACAGGTTCTCCAAAAGCTTATGCAATTTGTGATGGGATCGTTTGCGTGCAACAAGATGAAAATCCGCTATTGGTTAATTTAATTCTCAAACCAGCAAAGCAACCGGATCTTAATCTTCCCTTCATTAAGTTTTTTGTTTATAAGGGAATACTAAAATCTTCATTGTTTGACGGAAATCTAAATATTAAGGATAATGTAGATAATGATTTACTAAATAGTATCAATACGTCTTGGGATAGTTATATCCTAAGTTCTACGATACCGCCAAACTTACCTTCCACAGATCCTCCCTCGGGAAAATCACTCGGAATAGATTTGCTGGCAATCGCAAATTACATGGATAATGATCCAATTGATAATTTGTTTTATAAAAATAATTTAGAATATCAGTTTCCATCTGTGATAGGAGGGTGGGTAATAGGAGAGTTTAATTCTGCTGCATTTGGTCTGGAAATATTAACGGAAAAAATAGATTATACGCCTAAACTAAATTTAACTAGAAAAATGGAGAACCGGATAGAAGTTCAGGAACTCTCGCCCTCTTTCTCTAATATAGAAGTTTTCCGTCACTGGCATGATAAAGAAGAAATACTAAATTATGTTGATCCGTGTGCTTTTTTTGGATCTTTTTATGGCGATAAAATAAGAGCCAAGTCTTCGACTGGAGATTTTGAGAAGTTTAAAAAGAATGAAGTTTATAATAATATCTTAAAAGGAATTCAACATATCAGTGGCCCAGCTGGGAATTTTTATAATAAAAACAGAATATATCTTGATATTCGTAATGATTACAATCAATCATACAACTACAGTAAAGAATACGGTGCTGAAATCCAGGTAGCATTTGATGATGTATCTGAACTGACAAGTACCCCATACTGTACTGATAATTGGCCTATAATGATGATTTCTAATTCAATGTTTCCAGTAGATAATACGTCAAATAAAAACGAAATTCACATTAAATTACCCTTGGGTCAAAATCAAAATCCACTACTGTACATATCATTCGGATATAGACTTTTTGAGTTAAATACTTTCCGAACGCTGAAAAATAAAAAGCAGTTTTTAGATTTAGATTATGTCCCAAGCGAATTATTCACAAACAAAGTTAGTCTTGTTGTCCCGAATAACACAGATATTTTGGGTACAACAGTGATTTCTAGTTTAGTCCTTTTACGATATTTTAAACGAATTGATTGGGAAGATTCCAATCCTTTACCATCTTCGGGTACAGTTGTTAACCGATTGAATTCACTTGATAATTTATTCGTACCGTTTCAGATGAATATACCATTTTTGGATATGATGAATGTTAATTATAAAACCTATGAAGAAGAAGTATTTATTGAAAAATCGTTTGGATCAGCCCAATTTATTGCTAAATCAGGGGTTGCAAAGGACAATTATAATATCACATTATTTGCCTTTGCTAAAAATTCTAAGAGAAGATTGAATATCAAAGCTGGTAAGTCAATTGCGTTGTCAACGGGTCAGACTAATAATTATGATCATTTTCTAAGCTTTTTGGATACTGAGATTTTTAAAAACCAACTTTCTACTGGGGAAATAGCATTGGGATTAGATACAATTGATTATCTCACTTTTTCAAAAGGTGATTTTGATTGGGGAAGTTCTAACAAATTTTTAAGTGCAAATGCTGAAGATTTGATTATTTTAACTATAGATCGGGTTACTTACGAAACAACGTTGCCTAATCTAGTAAATACAAACAACCTATTAACAGATTACAAGATTTTTATTGGAGCACGTCAACTCGAAAGAGAGATAGACGATAATGAATCAGAATATATCAGTTTTGAATTATTGCTTCGGGGATTCATTGACATCAGTGGAAATGTTGAAATAATTGAAATACCTACAAACATCAAAATGTATAGCCATGACCTTATTTAAAACACCTTTAGCCTCTGCACCTACTGTACCTGCTGGATTAGGTGCGTGCCCAAATTGGAGTAATGATCAGGAGCGAATTACTAAATTAGCAGATGTAATCAAAAAATTAAGAGCTGAAGCCCCGTACAGTTCAGCTGATTATCAAAGTTTTGGAAAAAACATCAAGAACAATGTATTGGTGATCGGGGCACCTAATAATATTGCAGTAGGACCTCATCCAACAATTCCAGGAAATTTTCAAGTAAAAATCCCTACTACCGCTGTAAAGGCAAAGGTCGATATATACTATATGGCTGAATTCACGAATGTTTTCGCGATAGATTATTTGAGAGGCCAAATTGAGAATGGACGTAGTGGGAGTTCTTCAACTGGAGCAGTTTATGTGGAATTAAGAGATTTCTTATTAGCAGGTCCTGGGCCAAAGGAAGGCTTCACTAGTTTAACAGATGTTCATAGTATTCTCGATGAGACTGTTCCGGTAAATTTTAGGCTTGATTTAATGAGAACACTACCCTATGATTATAAAGGAGCAACTCCAAGTGCTTTAGAAAAAGAAGAAAAGGTAAAGGAGATTTATTCGAAGATAGCTGAAATATTGCAAAAGTATGTATTGTACGAAAGTCAGTGTTTGTGGAGTTACTTGTTCAGTAGCTACGTTCCACCTATTTCAGCCTTTTTGGCTGTTGGTGATGGTGATTCAACTACAAAGGGGCTTTATAAGATCGATGATTTCGGGGTTCTGTTCTTTAATTATACGATAAGGCGCTCAACATCCGCAGGTGGGAATTATGCTGCAAGTTCTGAGAGTGTAGCACAACTTTCTCGAATCG
>JBILJP010000234.1:0-8209 GCA_044377135.1 Fluviicola sp. | reverse complement strand
TCAGCTCCAAATTGCGGTTCTATTCCTCTGCACGATTTTATAAGCGCCATTTTTTTATTTTTTGTACTTCAAAGTTAATTGTTCCAAAGTGAATTGTGAATTGAAAATGTAAAATTGAAAAGACTTCGTTCAATGACAAGAATTTTAAATTATTAAGACGTTCACCTTTTCAATTTCACGTTTTACATTTTCAATTTTTATATCATTGCATTTTAATTGATCATGGCTAAATCTCCAACCAAATACCGAACGTTTTTCAAGCGTTTTTACTTCTTTTTGTTTCTATTCTTTTTGGTCTGGATCATTGGAGCCAATTGGGCCGTTGCTTCAAACGCAAGTGATAAAACATTTGATACGGTTTCCAATTGTCCGAAAACAAAAGTCGGGTTGGTGCTCGGTACATCTAAAAACAACCGATCAGGAAGTGAAAACGCCTACTTTACCAATCGCATTACGGCAGTAGTTGAATTATACCAAGCCGGAAAAATTGAGTATATTCTGGTAAGCGGCGATAATGGTTCTGCCGACTACGATGAACCTACCGACATGAAAAACGCGTTGATTGAACAAGGAATTCCGGAAGAGAAAATCTACCTTGATCATGCCGGTTTCAGAACCTTGGATTCAATGGAACGCGCATTGAAAGTCTTCGGGCAAAAGGAAGTCATTGTTATTTCTCAACGGTTCCACAACGAACGGGCCATTTATTTGGGGGAACATTTCGGGATGACCGTTTACGGATACAATGCGAAAGATGTCAAAAAAATGGGTGGATTTAAAACCTATGTTCGCGAAAAATTTGCGCGCATGAAAGTGTTTTGGGATATCGTTTTCGGAGTGAATTCAACCTTTTTGGGGGCGCCGGTTAAAATTGGTTAATCAAGACTTACTTTAACAGAATTATGAATTGGAAAATTATAAATTATAAAGGGGGTACTTTATAATTTTCGAGTTCATAATTTATAATTCCCCTACTATTTCCAACTCAACACCTCCATATCAGCGTGAACTGACGAAGCATAGCGCAGTTGTAAAGAGCGAATGATTTTCTCCATGGCATCCCAATTCGAATGGCGGTAAGCGCTCAGCGCAATGATCGACCTGCCCGGAGATTGTCCGGCTTCATTTACGATGCGTTTAAAAGAACTGCTTTTGGCCGGAAATGTGTGTTTGTAGTTTTCCGGAATGAGCGTGTAGCCATTGTTGGAATCCACCATGCGCATCAGCATATCCAGGTTTCCGCCGGCATAGTTCCAATCATCCGATTGCTGATCGGCCAACGAGCAAAAATGCATCATCTGGGTGCGCAAACAATTGCCTTTTGTCAACAACCACGGATGCATGGTATGCAATTCGTTTACCGTAATTTGTTCTTGTTCCGATTGATTGATGTAGGCCACTATTTCTTCGCTGTACAAAGGAATCGTGCGCCATTTGGTGGTTTCTACCGGTCCGGCAAGAATTGCAAAATCTATCTTCCGGGTTTCCAACGCTTCCAGCAATTCTTCGGTACGGTATTCCTCGATGTGCAATTTGGTGGTTGGCAACAACGTTTGCCATTCTGCGAACGAATCTTGCAACATGTAGCAGGCAACAGTGGGAATAATTCCTACCCGCAACCGATCTTGATACGTTCCTGAAAATTGTGCCGTAAGGGTATTCACAGCAGCTAATTCCGCTTGAATTTGTCGTAAGATGGGAATCAATTCACGACCAAAATCAGTGAGTTCCAACGGAGAAGTATCTCGCTGAAAAATAACGAAACCAAGCTGATCTTCGGCTTTTTTGATTTGCATGGAAAGCGTGGGCTGGGTAACAAAGCAGGATGCTGCGGCTCTGCTAAAACTACCCGTTTCAACCAAGGCCAAAATATAGGTCAATTGTTGTGTGGAAATCATATTGATATTATCTATTCGATTATAAAATTAATCAATAAAACTGATACAGAAAGACCATTACCTTTGACCAACGAAACAGACAATTTTATGGAACCGCAAACGACATACATCGCACAACTCAATCAGCTTTTGGCAACATACCAAATTCATTACCAAAACATCCGTGCTTTGCATTGGAACATCAAAGGTGTTCACTTTTTTGAATTGCATTTGAAATACGAAGAATTGTACACACGCACTCAAGTTATCATCGACGATCTGGCAGAACGCATTCTTACGTTAGGTTCATCTCCGGTTCATCGTTTTACAGATTACCTCAATGAAAGTCGACTCACAGAAAACGCCACCATCACCGACGGTAAAGAAGGAATGGCTTATTTACTGAGCGCACAACAGACATTACTGGAATTGGAACGCGAGTTACTTTCCCTTTCGGATAAACTCGGCGACGAAGGCACCAACTCATTGATGAGCGATTTATTACGCGAAAAAGAAAAAACGAATTGGATGTTTAATGCATGGTTAAACAACTAATACGGATGAATACCTACATTTGTAGCAAAATTAGTAATACCAATTATTCAATATAAAACAACAAACATGTCAGTATTAGTAGGAAAAAAAGCCCCTTCATTTTCTGCGGAAGCAGTAATAAACGGTAAAGAAATCGTTGAAAATTTCTCATTGGATCAATACATCGGGAAAAATCCGGTGGTATTTTTCTTTTACCCGAAAGACTTTACATTCGTATGTCCATCGGAATTGCATGCATTTCAAGCTGCTTTAGGTGAATTTGAAGCACGTGGAGCGAAAGTGGTTGCTTGTTCAACAGACACTCCTGAATCTCACTGGGGATGGTTGCAAGTACCTAAAAACAAAGGAGGAATTGAAGGAATTACCTACCCGATTGTTGCTGATACTACAAAAACCATTTCTGAAGCATTCGGCGTTTTGGCCGGTGAATACGAATACGATATGGAAGGCAACTTGGTAGCAAGCGGACCAATGATTGCTTACCGTGGTTTGTTCTTAATTGACAAAGAAGGAACGGTTATGCACCAAGTAGTGAATCACTTCCCATTAGGAAGAAATGTTGACGAAGCGATCCGTATGGTAGACGCATTGCAATTCCACGAAGAAAACGGTGAAGTTTGTCCTGCAAACTGGACCAAAGGTCAAGAAGGAATGAAAGATACATTTGAAGGAGTTGCCCAATACATGTCGGCAAACTAATTCAACCAATAGTTTAAGAAAAGCCTTTCTCGATTTCGGGGAAGGCTTTTTTGATTGAATGAAACAGTATGTTTAATTAAAAAACAATGCGAAGTTATTCGCTTATTACCTCAAGTATAAATACCTGTTAACTAAAATGGCGTATAATTACCTATCTGATTAATTCATTAAACAAATAAGTTTGGTGAATGAAAAAAATTCTATATTTGGAAAGAACAAATAAAATTGATGCTATTCACTTTGATACTATTCATGAACAACTATTCTGCTGAAAATGCCGCAAATCGTGCTTTCAATCAGGGTTTTATTGAACTGTAGACAAAGGGCTATTCATTTTTATCACTATTTATTTTGCAAATTAGAAACAATGAAAATAATGTCTACGAAACTACTCTCAGACAAAACCTTCGTTCAGTTTTCGGAGCGACGAATCAACCGAATATATTCGGATGATTCATACGTTGCAGTTCATCGTACAATCATTCAACATCAATAATTCGTATATTTTTTTAGTATCAATATAAACCAAAAACATCAATTATTATGGAAGGAACAATGGCAGTCGTAACCATGGTGGCTTATGACTTTACTCCTCGGTACTGGTTGCAATGCAACGGGCAGTTGTTATCAATTGCGTCCAATAGTGCTTTGTTTTCATTACTCGGTACAACTTACGGAGGAAATGGAGTTCAAACATTCGGTATTCCGGATATGAGAGGTCGAGTGCCTGTAGGTGTAGGTAATTCAACAACCGGTACAGCGTATACTTTAGGTGAAGTTTCCGGTTACGAAACCACCTCACTTTTACTGAACAATTTACCTCCACACACACACAGTGGTAATGTTACTATTACACCTCGTGTAGGAAATGCCCCTGATCAAGCTGATCCGGATAGTGCTTTCCCTGGGCAACTTACCAATGGATATGCGCAGCCTGCTACAGCAAATACATTCTTGCAAGGACCACAAGTTGTTAGCACAACAATTGGAATTGCTGGTTCAGGATCTCCAATGTCCATACTAACACCTTACAATACATTAAACTATATTATTTGTACGCAAGGTATTTATCCGTCAAGAAACTAATTTTTTCACTTAAAAAAACGATACTATGTTTGTAGATCCATATTTAGCAACGGTTACCAATTTTGCAGGTAATTTCGCTCCAATGAACTGGATGTTTTGCCAAGGTCAACTTCTTTCTATTGCCGAATACAATGCACTATATGCACTAATCGGAACCACTTATGGTGGTGACGGTCAGGTTACATTTGCTTTACCTGATTTGCGCAGTCGTGTTGCTGTTCACCAAGGACAAGGTCCGGGACTTTCCAACTACTTCATTGGTCAAATGTCAGGGACAGAAAATATAACGCTTTTATCGCTGAATATGCCTCCGCATTCACACGCAATGATTGGCTTAACAGGAATGAAACAACCTGCGTCTACAGCTACCACTGGTGTAGATCAACCAGCTGGTGCTTACCCTGCATCTGGTGCTACAACGTATGCAGCTACAGCAGATGGAACCGTAATGGGTACGTATGGGGTCAATACAATTACTGTTCCCGCAGGTAGCAATAGCCCTGTTAGCATTGTTCAACCCTATTTGGCAATGAACTTTATCATCGCAGTAGAAGGTATTTTCCCTTCACGCGCTTAGTCATTTATCTTAACATCTTAAAACAACAACACTCATGGAAGGAGTTATAGGATTCACCACATTATTTGCTGGAAATTTTGCCCCAAAATCTTGGGCATTCTGTCAAGGACAGACAATTAATATTGCCAGTAATACAGCACTTTATTCAATTCTTGGCAATACATACGGCGGGAATGGAACAACTACCTTTAAATTACCCGATCTTCAAGGACGTACAGTAGTTGGTGCAGGTCAAGGGCCAGGGCTCTCGGCTTACAATATTGGTCAGGTAGGTGGTACAGAAACAACAACACTATCATTAGCACAGATGCCTTCGCACGTTCACCCTGTGCAAATCATGGCTCGTAACCTTGCTACCGCTGATGATGCAGTTCTTAGTACAGCTAACAATAGCGTGTACGCAAGAGATTCGGCAGATTTTTCTTACGCTACAAGTCCAAGTGCAAACGGAGGTACTTTTACTGCAACGTTGAATACAGGTTCAGTAGGTGCTAGTTCACCAATCGAAATTTTGCGTCCGTACCTGGCAATGAACTATATTATTTGCCAATATGGCGTTTTCCCTGCAAGAAACTAATTGCAGGGAATAAACTTGTTTTTAAATGAAAAGAAAATGAGGACTTCGGTTTCTCATTTTCTTTGTTTTACTTCGTCGCTCTTTTAATATTATTATTTTTTATGTCAATACGAATCGGGTTTCTACTTCCACGGTCCAATGAATATTCTTCAATGGGTTTTGATCTTCTAGATGGACTTCGCATACACTTAAGACAACTTGGTCTGGAAGACGCAAAGGTTATCACTTCCAATATCGGTCAAGGTGACGATCCTCTTGTAACTTACACGGCTGCCGAAAAATTAATCCTGGAAGATGATGTTCAACTTATACTTGCTTACGCAACATCATTGAACGCAGAGCTACTCTATTCGCTCGCTGATAATTCAGGCAAACCGTTTCTTTTTCTCGATCCGGGAATGGAATTCCACGAAGCTTTACCCAACCCGCTTTGTAGATACATTAGTCTTCAGGGGCTCATCGCTTGTTACGAATTAGGAAAACAAGCAGGTTCCGGTCAACACAAAGTAATCGCTTCATCCTCTTTTTTAGATGGTGGATACCGCGGGAGTTTGGCATTGTATAACGGACTGACTAGTGTAGGTGGGACTATTTCAGGTAATCACGTCACTCAATTTAGTGAGGCAGATTTCACATTAGAGCCATTAGGACAACTCATTGAAACAACTGATTCTGATTCGATAACGGCCTCTTTTAGCAGTTATTATTGTGGTTTTTTCATGAAACATCTGCAAGAAGCAGGTGAAACATTACGATCTCTGCCTTTCTATTGCACACCTTTCATGGCAGATGAGCAATTATTGCCTGCAATACCGTTTCCAGGCGGAACGTTTCATACCATTGTACCCTGGGCCACTTCGTTGAATAATTCTGCGAATAAATTATTTCTGGAAACGATCAACCAGGAAAAAAACAAAACTGCCAATATATTTCACCTGCTCGGATGGGAAGCGGCTACTGTGGTGCAGAAAATTGTTTCCGATGGCATTAGCGCAGTTGATGATTGGACTTTTGAAAGCCCGCGTGGGTTAGTTCAATTTCATTCTGAAACAAACGTGACTTTTGCTCCTTTGTATAGTGGACAAATTGAAGCTGGAACAACTGGTGAATGCACCTTAGTGATAAAAGAAACGATGCCAGTTACGCCTGAAGAACACAAAGAATTGTTCTTCTCCAAACCCGAAGAAGGTTACAGTCGTTGGAAAAATAACTTCTTATGCATTTAGGCTCGTTAAGAGTAGCGGTACTCTGTAATGATAGGTTGGGACTACCGGCTCTGCAGCAATTGACGCAAAACCGACTCATTCACGCTGTAGCTACATCTGACAAATCCCCTGAAATGGTTGGTATTATGCAACTCATCACCCAACAAAGTGGAGTTCCTTCAACCGTTTTTTCGCGTAGCAATTTTGAAACTGCGCTCTTGAGTTGGTTAGAAGAATTTAAACCAGATGTTGTTTTAGTCAAAACGTTTCCGTTTCGCATTCCTGAATCCGCATTAAAACTTCCTAAATTTGGTTTCATTAACTTCCACTACGCCCCACTTCCCGAATACAGAGGTTCAAACCCACTTTTCTGGATGATTAGAAATGGCATCACAACTGGCGGAGTGGCCGTACATCGCATGGATGAACAATTTGATACAGGACCGATTTTATTGCAACAAGCTACCACTTTCCCCCCTGAAAGTAGCTTTGGACTTTGCTCTACTTTGCTCGGACATACAGGAGCACAACTTACTCAACAATTGCTTTTCGGTTTAAAAAGTGGATCATTACAAGAAAATCCACAGGATGAATCGAAGCAACATTGGTACAGTAAACCAGGGCCCAATGACTTTGTTATTCAATGGAATAATATGTCTGCCTCCTCTATTATTGCGCTTGCAAATGCATGCAATCCATGGCTAAAAGGCGCTCAAACCCGCATCAAAGGAATGCCGATTAATATACTCAATGCTTCAATAAGCGAACTAAAAGTACCAGAAAACACTTTACCAGGAACAATTCTGGAATTATCCATAAACGAAGGTTTACATATTGCCTGTAAAGATAACGTGGCTATCAAGGTGCATGTTATTTGCCTTGAAGATGGATTTTACAGTGGTGATCAATTACAAAAATATGGCTTTAAAACAGGAGATCAAATTGGATAGTCCATCTCAATGTTCCATTCAAAATTGAACTTTAAGACATTGAGATTCATCTTTAACATTTAATTCATCGTTATAATCATGGTTTACACCTATTTTAACTTATTTTTGCAGTTCAAATTAGCATCTAAAACACTTTAATTCATTATGAGAAAAACACTTACAATTCTCACATTATCAATCCTTTGCTTTGGTAATTCCATCGCTCAGGGAACTTGGACATTTGCAGCTCCGACTGACGGTTCAGGTAGTAGCACTGCGGAAACAGGTCGATCGATCTGTGTTGATGCCAGCGGAAACACCTATATTATGGGGGTATTCAATGGTTCTGGTGTTGCCACTGACTTTGATCTGAATAATTCATCACTTAATACTTTTACGGCCAGTACAAATGATGGTTTTATAGCCAGTTACGATAAAAACGGGAATTTTCGTTGGAAAACAATTGTTAGCGGTACGGGATCTGACTTTGGAGCACCATCAGGTGGAATTTGTACCAACGGCACCTCCGTATGGGTTGCTGGTTCTGCTAATGTAAGTGCAGGGGCACCAACGATAATTAGTAGTACAAATACGGTTACTATTACTTCTCCAGGTACTGGTGTTGACGCCTTTGTAGCAAAAATGAATTGTTCAAATGGTAGCGTTGTATGGCAACAAGGATTCGGTGGTACCGGAGCTAATGA
>JBILJP010000233.1:0-8211 GCA_044377135.1 Fluviicola sp. | reverse complement strand
CCGATTTGTAGAAAATCGCGCCCTGTTTCATCGTTAATTTTATAGTCAAACTGATGCAGGTAGCCTATTTGAAATGAGAGTATTTTTGATGTTTTATAATTGAAACTGAATTGCAATCTGTTGCGCTCAAAATAAGGTTGCTTATCGGTGAAAAAAAGTTCATTACTCGCGCTAATTTGGAACGGCACGTAGCCATCACGTTCTTTCCCCAAGGGGTATGAAATCCCAAATCGATACCTGAACCGATTGCGATATCCTGAGCTAGTGAACCGCAATTCTGCACGATAACGTTGCTCTATTTTAAGCTTTCCCAGAGATTGGCTCAAAACCAGCTGTGGCCAGATTCTGAATTCGTTGTTGTTTTTTGGCAACACAAAATTTCCGCCTTCTTTGTAGGTTTGGTAACTACCTGATCCGATCGTTAAGATTGCGTTTTTGTGAGCTCTAAAATTGAAACCGCCTTTAAACTCATAGTAGTGGAAATCATCGTAGAATTTTAATGAACGAATTTGACCTTCACCAAAAACACTCCATTTATCATTGATAGAATACTTAATATTCAGGATGTTCCAACTTCCCAGACTGCTGTTTTGCCCAAAAGAGAAGGGCGTTGAACAAACAACCCAATAAACTAATAGAAGTAGATTAGGGATGGTTTTTCTGTATTTCATGGTACAGGATTTCTTAAAGTTCATTCCAATGATAGCAATAATAGGATCACAATTCTAAAAAGAGAATGACCTGTTTTTTAAATTGATAAAACCCCGAAAGGCAAAAATGTTCACGCTGTCTTTTACGAATGGCATATTCTTCCGTAAACAACGTACAATTAGAAAAATCGTTTTCTTCTTCACGTGTTAACAGAGTGTCTGGTTGAAACGATTGAATGGATTGAGCTATCCCGGGAGCGAATAATGGGTTTTAATCTATATTTGAGAAAATATTTCTCAATGAATTCACAGACAAAGGAAGCGATTAAACAACAAATTGGAAGCAAATCTCTTTTTAGGAAAATACCGCAAACAGCTGCTGTTTTAAGCTATCTCTCTGGTATCAATGAGCTCGCAATTGAGAGCAATTCAGGGAAATCGGAAGGAAGTTTTTTTATTGCGCAATACCCGCAAGGTATATTGATATCTGACAAAAAGGGAAGGATTCGTCTTGGTATTTCGTACGCTGATTTGACAAACATTGAATTCACCAAACCGGAAGATGATCTTTACGAAGTAGCTTTCAGTAATTCCAAACACTTTCAACCTGTTGTATTCTCCTTTCAAAAAAAGAACCGATTAAATGTACTTTCATTTGTAAAATCAATTCCAATTAAGGGCGGATTAGACCCGCGTGACGAAAATAGTGCGCGAGAAGAAATTCTGAAATTGAAGGAAGCTTTTGCAACTGACTACTTAACAGATCGCACCTTTCGAGAAGAGTTAAAAACACATGAAAAAGGAATTACAGAGCTGGAAATCAATGAAAAATGGATTACTTATGCTGATCGTGTCACAAAAGTTGCTGAAGTTTCGGGGTATACTACTAGCATTCAAGAAGTGAATACGTATGGTGTTTCTTCGTTTCAATACAGTATCAGAATCTACCGGCCCGATGAACACTTATACATTAATTTCTCTTCCGTTTCCGCTTTCCTGAAGCAAGGTGAATTTTCCCAAGTTTTAAACAGAATAAGTAAGGTGTTATTTGATGTGGTATCCCGACCTATTGTTGCTAAATGGTTTGATCAATTTGCAATGAACGAAACAATCGATTCCAAAGAGTTTACCCTTTCGCGCCAAGGTTTACTGCTAAAAACAAAAACACCTAACATCATGATTCACTGGGATGAAATAGTGGCACAACCCAATGGACTCTTTCGCTGGCCTTACAGCAATACTGTTTTTCTGAAATTAGAGGCCTCGTATGACCATCGAAGCAACATGCTTTCGGTATTTATCCATTGGTTACAAAAAGATCCTGATCGTTTAATGGCGCTTATGGGTAGGAGAAACTATGTTTCCTAAAGATTTACCCGTTCATAATACAAAATAACCGCGCCACAACCAAATGTCTTTGTTTTTGTGAGCTTCAATTCGATCCGTTGGTGAATGTCGTTGAACAATCGCATTCCTTTTCCGGCAATCACTGGATGCACCATGAGTTGTAGTTCATCTACCAAGCCCAAGTTCAGCGCTTGTACAATTAACCCGGGACTCCCAATAAACACATCTTTGCCTGCTTGCTGTTTGAGTTCCTGTATTTCGTCTTCCAAGCTTTTTGTTGCTAAGCGAGCAGTTTTCCAGTCAACGTGTTCAAGCGTGTGCGAAAAAACAACTTTTGAAATGCTATCCATGATCACCGCAAAGTCATCCAACGCTTTAGTACCCGTAGGATTTTCCAAGACCTCACTCCAATATTCCATAAGCTGATAAGTGGTTCGTCCGTAAAGAATGGCGTCACCGCTGCGCAACATTTCGGTGTAATGGTCATGGATTTCATCATCCGGAATCACTGCCGCATGATCGCAAACCCCGTCGAGGGTCATGTTTATTCCTGCGATTAGTTTTCTCATGCTAAATTTCAAATCTCGTAAGACTTAAAAATAGAAAGAAAAATTCCTGCCATACAACTTTCTGACAGGAATTACTTCTGCATGTGTTAACTATTACAACTTAATGAAGTGCAAGTGCATCTCTTAACGTATTCTCAGCAGCCAGTGAGTCTGATATTTCTGTTTTATGGCTTTCGAAGCCTTTTGCATTTTTACTTTTAATTACGGAAATATATTCCTTCAGATCGGCTAAATTATCATTGTATTTTTTGGTTGCCACAGCATCGGAACTCGATGGTTTCGAGCCAATGTGGGGTGTAGGATTTGAAAGTGATCTATCCAGTTCGTCATCTACTTTAGAATACACTTTTGTAATCTCGGCGCGAATCCGATTAATTGTAGCCCGTTTTTCTAATCCTTCTGAGATTTTCGCATTCAATGCTGTGATTTCACCGTCTAGTTTTTTTTGCTCATCTACAATTTTTGTAAGATTTGACTTCAAACTATTGGTCACTGAGGATGATTTTTTATCGTCGGCCGCCAATTTTTTTTCAGCTTCCTTTCGATCTTCCTCCATTTCTTTTTTGATTCTAAGCAGGTTTACTTTACTGGTCTTTAATCCTGAAGCACTATATCCTTCCAGTGCTTTATGCGCAGCGTTCTTCTCTCCCTGAAGTTCACCTGCCTGTTTAAAGAGATCATCATAAGGAATGGAATTTACGCCCTCTTTTTTGGATGCGGCCATAAATTTTGAAAGATCTTGGCTTTGGACTACAAATGAAGCCATAAAAAAAAGAAACAACAGACAGCAGGACGAGCGCTTATCAGTTCTCTGCAATGAATGCACGATTCCGTTCAAAGAACGGATAGTTAATGAATTTTTCATTTTTCAGTGAATATTGGTTATTAATAAAATTCAGATTAAGTGCTTGACTTTCAATCTCAATGCTGAATAACGTTGAATTTAATAAAATAATCACACTTACCATAAATAGATGTTGAATTTTTAAAAAGAAGCAAGTCTGTTTTATAATAGGCTGATGTTAGAGGGTTGTTTCGTTGCATTACATTTTCTATTAGGATCAAAAAACGAAATAATGATAATGTCACACAAATAACCATTTTTCAGAATAGAATAATAAAAGCAGTAATAGTTTGCCATAGATGGCACCGATTTTCACAGATATTGGACTATATGCTAGCGTATAGTGTTCAAACTGAGTTACGGATTTCATCTGTGGAAATCTGCGGAACCGTTTCAGCCTTAGGATGATCTGTGGCTAAATCAGAAACGATTCGTCAAACAAATTAAATTTCGGCATACAGTTCAATAACTTTACTACAAACGCAACATACTTAAATCGGAGTTTATCCCTTAACTTAATGGCATTGCCACCAAGTGAGGAGACTGAATCACAAACTACCTTGAGAACTTGTGGAAAACTAAGCAACTGCCTACATTTTTGAGAGACCGAAAAGCGTAATTTCGCCACGGTATTCATCAGCAAAAACCTCCGTTTCAAGTAAATGGCCCTCAGGATTGGTAAACAGTGGAAAATCATCAGTGTTTTGGTTGTAATTACAACTATCATCGTTGTGAGTATCCGTGTTTTTAAGTCTGTTGAACATCCGCCGGTTGCGTTTTATTATTGGAAACAAACATATACGCTGAACAACAAACAACAATCGCTGCTGAAAGATTGCCAATCCGAAGAGCTTTTCGTGAAGTTTTTTGATGTGACCTTCGATCCGGCAACGGGTACAGCCCAACCGGTTTCGGTCATTCATTTTGATGAGCGTCCCGGACTTCAAGTTATTCCATGCGTGTACATTCGAAATGAGGTGTTTAAACACACGCAACCGGAACTCCCGAATAAACTACTCGAACTAGTCAAAAGTATTGCTACCAAAAACCAGCTATCGGTTCGCGAACTACAAATCGATTGCGACTGGTCGGGCACAACCCAGGTGGCTTATTTTGAATTGCTTCGGACACTTCAGAAACTCGACCCAACACTAACAGTAACCTGTACCATAAGGCTGCACCAAATTAAGTATCAAACGGAAACGGGCATTCCTCCGGTCAAAAAAGGCGTGCTGATGTGTTACAACATGGATGATTTGGATGCGTTCAACGTGGAGAATTCAATCCTGTCTACCACAACCCTCAAAAAGTACATTTCGCCTTCTACAAGTTATCCGATTGAACTGGATCTTGCCTTGCCGATTTACCAGTGGGGACTCGTTTTTCGTCTTGGAAAGCTCTCACTAATCGCCAACGATATTTCAGAAAATGAACTCACTTCTCCGGATTACACACAAGTCAAACCGCATGTCTACAAGGTTCATAAAAATGGTTGCCTAAACAATACATACGTCTGTAAAGGCGATCTGATTCGTCTGGAAACTTCTTCCCCCGAAACACTTACTGCCATGGCTGAATGGTTGCAGGAAAGCGAACTGAGTTTTAATCGTTTAATTTTGTTCCACGTCAGTCAGGAACACATCTCACACTACAATGAAAGCAGCATCCAAAAAATTCGTCATCTTATTCCTTAGTCTTTGCATCGCCATTGAATCCATTGCCTGTGGTGGCGGTGGCTATTATATGGATTACGACATGCTTTTCGACCGAAACATCCTGTTTGATAACGGTAAAAAAACAACGACCTACAACGCGTGGATTTATAACAACGATATTTATATGGAAGACAGTCCGCGCATTCAAAATACCGAAAGTTGGGCAACCTATTTTGAAAACGTGTACCGAAGAAAAGACCTTGAACGGTTTATTTACCGCACACAAGTTGGCGAATTCGATAAAGTAAAAGAGCGTAAACGACTTCGCTCCAAACGCTTGAGTGATGTTGATATTTCGAAAAAAGAAACACTCTTTTTGGACTTTATCGCCTACGCATTAAAAGTTGAAAAAAGCATCTCTGATAACACCCCCGATCCTTGGGCAGAGGAAGAGAAGGAAATCAACCTGTCGGATTTTAATGATCGAATCAAGGAAGGGAAAGCATTAATGAAAGCCGTGCAGGACGATTTCATGAAAGAGCGTTATGCTTTTCAGCTGATCAAATTGTACCGTTACAGCAATCAACTGAATGACGCAGAAAAAACGTATAAAACCTATTTCAGCAACAGCACTTCTTTAGTGGGTTATTGGGCCATGGAACACTATGCGGGAATTCTGATGAAACAAAACAAGCCATTCCAAGCCAATTATTATTTCATCAAAGTGTATGCAAATTGTCCGTCTAAACGAGAAAGTTCATACCTGAGCATGAAGCTTGATTCGGAAGAAGATTTCAAAAAAACACTAAAGCTTTGTTCGGAAACTGAAGAGAAAATGGCATTGCATTATGTGCGTTCCATGCAAACGAAAGCACTCGGATTGGAAGATATGCAGGTCATTACCGGGGCTTTGGGCAATCATGAGTACGCGCGTATTATCATGACGCATGAGATCAACAAACTGGAAAAAGGCTTGCTGTCGGAAGATGAATCGGGCGATGAGCAGGTTGAAAAGTTGCTGGCTGAACAAGTGAGCAATTATACCAAAGACCTGATCAAATTCAACGAAAGTATGTTGGCGAAAGACGATGAAGATCAATTCTGGCATTTGTCGTTGGCCTATTTGTATTACCTCAATGATCAGCACACGCAGTGTTCAACTTTGCTGGAGAAAATTCACCCGAAAACACCGGATTATCAAAAACAGCATACGATTATTTACATCGTCAACTATTTGGGGGCTAGACAATCGTTGACCGAAGTGGATGAAAACATCATCGGTGAAAAGTTGTATGAGTTGAATGGCAATCGTGTTGGTTATCCGTATTTGAATGATGAAATGGATGATCGCTATTACGCGTCCGATGAATACAATACCGTCAATGAATTCATCTTCCGGCAGATTTACGAACGTTCCAAAACAAAAAATGCGTTTCTGGAGCTTGTCTTTTCAGGTCAAACCATTTCTGATTTACATTCCGAATATCCCTTTAATGATGACGGAAAATCCAAAAAGCAATCGGAGGTAGCATACATAGATCAGGTATTGACTGATTTGCATAAAACACCGGAAACAACACTTTCGCTCTATGCGGCCAATTACTTTTTTTACAATTACGTATACGACTTGAATACCAGCGTTGATTTTGAGCAATGTGAGCAGCAGTTGAAAGAATTCAAGGCCACGTTGCTGATGCGCGATCCGGATCAGTTGGAAGAAGCTATTGCGATTTTCAGTGAACTGCCGAAAGACTTACTGGATGAACGAATTTATGGTGATCCATTTGAGTTTGACCTGAAAAACCCTGATTTCAACCGATTCGACGAGTATCATTATTCGCTGTCTTCGATGTCGAAATATGAGTTGGCAAAAAGGCTCAACGAGTTGAACAAGAAGAAGAAGTCAGCAATGGATTTATATAAATTGGGACTGGCATATTACAACACCAGCTACTACGGTTTACAATGGAGAGGCATGGCTTATTACCGTTCTACTTATGCTCCGAATGGTTTCTATTCCATGAAAGCGGCGCAATTGTTCTTTAAAAAAGCACTGGTGTCCGGCGGCAAGTTGACAGATGAGCAGAAAGCAGCGATCTATTTCATGCTGGCGCGTTGCGAACAGAACGAATACACACAGAAGAACGGCGAAATCACGGCTTATTTCGACTCAAATGATCGTTTTACGTTTGATACCTACATGAACGAAATGCGATCGGAAGGTGCTTTCTCCAATTTCGAAATTCTTAGCAAGAACTACAGAAATACAGCCTTTTACGATGAGCTCATCAATGAGTGTTATTATTTTAATTACTACCTCGATTGATTCCCGCCTTTCATTACCTCAAAAGCGTTACCGCACCATGAATGGTTTCGGGTTGTTTTGAAGGAAATTGATAGGTCACCAGGTAAAAATAAACGCCTTCCGGACAGTCGTTTCCGTCGTGTTTACCATCCCATTTGTCATTCTGATTGGATGCAGTATAAACCAAACCGCCCCATCTGTTTAGGATGATGTAACTGTATTGGTCTAACACACAGTTGAATTGTGGTGCAAACGCATCGTTGATACTGTCAGCGTTGGGTGTAAAGACATTCGGAACACTGATTTCACAATTCACGGTTTCCGGAATATCGCATGGAACTACCGTAACGGTTTCCAATAAGGTGTCAATCCCGCAGGTTAAATTCACGATGGCGGTCACTACATAACTTCCCGGAGCTGAAAACGTGTGGCTGGCATTAACAGTGTCAGAAGTATTATTGAGACCGCTGTTCGGATCACCAAAATTCCAAGCGACCGAGTTGATCAATGAATCGGATAGAACGTTGAACAAAAATGCTGTCTGAACGCACGAATCACCTGAAGTACTGATTTCGCTCGTGCAGCTTATGCTACAGTCAATGAGATCAATGTGCACACTATCCACGCAGGTAGTCACTACCGGATTATTCAACAGGTTGGGAGCGTAAGTCAATGAAGTGACCACACCAAAAGTGCCTTGACAAGGCACGGTTGAAAGCAAGGCGCCGGTCGTTTGATCAATCTCATAAAGATTTGCAGCGTTATCACATCCCCATAATGTATTGGTCGTATAATCGAACGCCAATCCGCGCAATTGACTTGGACAATTTCCAATCAATGT
>JBILJP010000012.1:0-30263 GCA_044377135.1 Fluviicola sp. | reverse complement strand
TCCAATAGACCTGTAAAAGAAAACAACTTTGCCGCCTTAAAGCGATCGGTTCAACTGCGCCTGGCAGCTAAACGCAAGCAAAACCCGTTTCAGGCAACCTTAAAAGCAGATGATCTTCTTGCCCGAAAATTGGTTCAGTCTATTCCGGTAGATTGTACTCACATAGTTGTTTCTCAAAACTTGCTTCCTGCAGCATGGCAATGGGGTGTTTTCGGTGGTCGTACCTTTGATGTGCTCATGACGCGCCTGCCCATGGAAACCCTTCACCGACAATTGGATGAAGCACACCGTTTTCACCCGGAAAGCACTACACTCAACGATTTCAGAGCTCCGGAAACATTGGTAAATCACGAACAATCTGCCCTCAATCAAGCGCGAAAAATCATTACACCTCATCGGGCAATTGCCGCGGTCTTTACCAATAAAACAATCCTGCTCGATTGGCAAGCTCCTACAACTGAACTAAAAAAAGCACACGGAACGGAAATTTTGTTCCCCGCTTCGGCATTGGGCAGAAAAGGCGCCTACACCATGAAACAACTGGCCCGGGAATTGAATCTTTCATTAACAGTTTTGGGCAATGCTACCGAACGCGATGGATTTTGGGAAACCATTCCGATTAAACCATTTCGTGGCTTGGAACATGTCGGATTAATTGTTTATCCCACAACGATTGAACATCAACCTCGATTGTTACTTAAGGCATTAGCAATGGGAATCCCAATTATCACCACTCCTGCCGCCGGATTACCGGAAAGTGACTTAGCAACTATCGTCCCCATCAATGATTATGAAGCGCTGAAAACAGCTTTCTTATCTCGAATGAAGGAGGTACAATAAATCCGTATCTTTCTTCCGAAAACGGTTCGTTTTTTAACCTCGATTAAAGAATCGACGCTTTTTATAATTTTACATTGAAACCGATTCTCACTTTTACACAAAAAAAACACGTATGAAAAGAGCCATTTTATCCTTTGCTTTAATTACACTAGCGTCTTCTTGTACTTCAGAGCAACCGAAAACAGATGTTTCCACTCCTAAACCGGCTCACAAAGCCCACCAACAAGCCGCTTGGTTATTGGGGCGTTGGGAAAACAATTCCGACCAAGGGAATTTATCTGAAATCTGGAAAAAACAAAATGATTCATTGTACCTCGGAGCATCTTATTTTGTGATTGCCGGCGACACCGTTTTCAGCGAAAGCGTAGAATTGGTTGAAAAAAACGGCGAAGTCAATTACATTGTAACCGGTGTTGAAGATAATGAAGGGGCCGTTCCGTTTAAATTAACGTCATCCAACAAATCCGTGTTGGTTTTCGAAAATCCAAAACACGATTTCCCGCAAACAATCACCTATACCCACAAAGGCGATTCGGTTATTGCCGTTATATCCGGAAAACAAAACGGTAAACCGAAAAAAGAATATTTCAGAATGAAAAAAATCAATTGATTTTGTTGTAGGCTCGGGACGCATCCCGAGCTCATTTTAACCAAAATTTGTGTTTGGTTAAAATGTTGATATGGTTCGTGATCAGCCCAAGGCTGGCGCGAACACACAGCACCAATCAAAACAATTCCATTCAAAATTCATCCAACAAAAAATCCCTGATCAACCAAAGGCGGATCAGGGATTTTTCAAAAGGTTATCTCTCGATTAATCTTCTATTCTGTATTTCTTGAAAAAAGCATCCCAATCCCACAAGAAATTGCCAACAATTGAATCCATACGCTTCAAGAAAAGCGGATTCGGCGCCTGCATTCTGCGGAAATATTCGTCCTGATAATCGTTGAGGTTGTATTTATGAAATACCGCTTTCGACATTGCGTACACCATGTTTTTAGACGGATGATTGATACGCAACATAAATTTTTGATAGTCACGCACCGTTTCCTCTGCCTCAGCAGCAGAAACCTGCATCATTTTGCCCAACTTGGCAAAAATCAATTGTTCTACACGAACAGCTTGTTCCACTTCAAACGTACTTTCCAAGCACGAAAGATTGGCTACCATTACAACCATTGAAAACTGACCGTTTTTCTCTTCCTGGATGTTGGGAGAGGCAATGAATGCAGGATCCTCGTTGATCAATTGAGCAACTTCTCCAAAACCATTCTCTACCATCTCAAGAATTCCATTCATGAAAACGTTAGCTAACTGATTGTCTGATAATTTCTTTTTCAATAATGATCCTAGCATAGGTCTCCTTGCAATATCGTTCTTACAAAGATAGATGCAATTGTACCAGTCAATTAGCTCTGTATTATTGAAATGTTAACGAAGTTATCAACAGCTTCAAAAAAACCAGTTTACACATTTTTAGGACATTCGTTCCAAGATCCTTTTGTAACGAATTGAACGATGCCCCATTTGAAATGTATACATTTGAACAACTGTATCTTTTGTAATGAAACTGCCAATAACCGTTTATGGAATTCTCGCCTTTGCACTGACTACAGTGGTTGTTTGCAGTTGCAATTCAGAATCGGATAACAACCAATCCGCCAAGCCGGTAATGATAACGGTAGATCGCGCTGTCAACGAAATAATTAGCTCAGATGCTATTGCGGAAGCCACACTGGAAGCCCCGACAATTGTGAAGGTCGCTTTTTCGGTAAACGGAAAATTGGAAAAAGGTGAATTGATCCTGGAAGAAGGCTCTCATTTCAAAAAAGGACAACTCTTATATCAAATCAATAATCGCGAAGCATTTGCCGCCTTGAATCGGGTGAAAACGGAATTGGCTACTAAGTTGGTACAGTTGCTCCCCGAAATCGAAACACAATTCCCGACCGAAAAAAACAAATGGGTGCGTTTTATGGAAGAATTGAAACCGCAATACCTTGTTCCAGCTCTTCCACCCTTCAAAACGTCAAAAGAACGCTACTTGTTCACCGAAAAAGGTTGCCTGGCCGATTATTACCGTTTGCAGGAAATGGAGGTCAATATGGCCAATTACTTCTACATCGCTCCGTTTGACGGTTCAGTAATTTCTATTACTGAGCAACCTGATAACCAAATCCAAGCAGGAAAGCCCGTGGCGCGGATTGCTAAAAAAGAAGCCCTTCATATTAAAACCGAAATCGGAATTGACTTGTTAAATGCTTTCCGACAAAAATCAACATTGGTCTGCACTGTTCAGGGCGATACCATCGGAAATGCCACTTATAAAAAACGGTCCAATACCGTTAATAGAGGAACGACCAAAATGCCGCATTGGTTTGAATTGACGTTGTACCGTAAACGTCCTGTTTTTCATGGAATGAAAGTTCAACTGGTTATTCCAAAAGCACAAAGAACAGTCGTAACAAAAGTGCCGCTGGGTGCTTTGAACGAAGAAAAGATTCAGGTATTCAACAATGGGAAATTGAGTGAGAAATCAATTCGTATTATTCAACGCGACAGTAATGCTGCATTTGTAAGCGGCTTAACTTCAGGTGAACAATTTTCGGTGACCTTTCAACAAGGAGTAGATCCCAAAACAGTATACACCGCCCGTTAATGATCTAAATTACACAACTCAAATCGGTAATTGCTATCAATTCGCTCATAGGTGCCTTCCAATTGCTGGGTCAATAAATCAATCAATTCCAACCCGAAACCTTCACTGTCTTCTGGTTTTGACTTCCAGCTTCCGTTATCGCCAAATTCCAGTAACAACCGATTGTTACCCAATTCTTTGATCCGAATAACAATAGCACCTTTTTCATCTCCATCAAAAGCATGTTTCAATGAATTGGTCATTAATTCATTGATCAACAATCCAAGCGGAACTACCGTTTGTAAGCCAATGCGTTTCACATCCGTTTGAAAAGAAAAGGTTCTTTCAGCATGATTTTTTCCGAAAGAAGTCAAAATATCACTCGTTAAATCGCGCAGATAGCCCTCAAAATCTATGGTCGACAATTCCTTTTCCTGATACAATTTCTGGTGAATGAGCGACATACTCATAATCCGGTTCATCGCTTCGGCAAAATGACGTTTGGTTTCTTTCGACTTCACTTCTTCACTGTGCATACGCAGCAAACTCACAATAATTTGCAGGTTGTTTTTTACACGATGATGGATTTCTTTCACCAAGGTGGCATTTTCCTCATTCTTTTTCAGAATAACCTGGTTTTGTTCTCCCAATTCATGATTTGCCAGAATCAATTGTTTTTCCGCATAGGTTTGAAACAATAAATATTGGTGTAACAAATAACCGATCATAAACAATCCGAGCGCAATTTCTACCAGCACACCAATCGACTCAACCGCAGTAGCAGGGCGATTAATAGGCGTGGTTCCATTTAAAAAAAAGGTCAAATGCGTAAGCACAGACAAACTGTTCATCACCAGAAAAAACAATCCCACTCTCCGATTCAATCCGATAAACGAAAAGATAATGATCGAAACTACCCAGATTAATTCTGCAATATGAATGGTATCTGTCTCTGTAAAAAAGGAAACGGCAATCAATGAAGATCCACC
Organism: Fluviicola sp.; assembly: GCA_044377135.1. Classification (GTDB taxonomy): domain Bacteria; phylum Bacteroidota; class Bacteroidia; order Flavobacteriales_D; family Crocinitomicaceae; genus Fluviicola. The sequence continues at coordinate 25,795 of JBILJP010000012.1, read as the reverse complement.
GATGGAGTACGACCAAAAAAGGTGTTCATACCGTTTGGTCTTGTAGAGATAAATCAATCCTCCGGCGGCAATCAATAATGCAATAAAGTAAATGACAAAGGCAATTGGGTGAATGGTAATCAATGAAAACGACAGCAACGCAAAAACCAATGAAAAAATGATCGATAAACGCCATGTGAGCAAATATTTTCCACGATCGGTGTATTCCGTAAAAAAAGAGGTGTCAGGACTGAAGAATCGCATAATAAGCAGCTTGCATTGCAGTAGTAGATAATGAATAATCTAAATTACACAATTCAAGATGATAATCGCTATCGAAATGCTCAAACTTTCATTTTAGTTGAGCGTTTAATAAAGTAACGAACCCATGTCAGGCTCCGAGGCGAAGCACCAATAAAATTTCTTAAACTTAACTTACGTAATGAAAAACCTTAGTACAGTTAATTTTCTACCTGATAGGGACGAAAAAAAAGTAGGCTTTAAAAACCGAATGAACTCGCGTTATTTTCGCTTGCAGAAATAATTGTCGTTAAACTCGAACGGAGTAATGTGCATGACCACCGTATCGCCTTTGTAGAACAGCGGATAGTTTTGTTCCTTTTTATTGAACATCACATACTTGTACTCTTCCAGAATAGGTAGCTTAATATTGGAAAACTCATATTTATCCAACTTCTTGCCGTTTTTATACACGAACATTTCGCTTTTTCGGGTAATCTTCAACGTATACTTATCCGGAACTGCGGTCGGTTCTATTTTCGTACCATTGTCAAACGCACAAATAAAATCATACTCACCGATCAAAAACGCTAGGTCTCCAGAAATAACCTGGTCGCGCTGAAAAGAGGCTCCCATAAAAACCAAACCGATTAACGCGATCATGCGTACAGGGTTCATCCATCTTTTTGTCATCATTGCTCGTGCGTTTTAAATACGTTTCGAATCAAAAATACCGTTGTCAATCGAAAGAAACAAGAGCACTTTTCAAAAACGGCTCACTTAAGGTGTAAACGGCTCTCGTGGTTGAGTAATCATAACCAAAGGTATTCTTAGCAGTTTACTGACAAAAATGCTCCATACTTCGTTTATCGGAATAGAGCATCATTAGTACTGACCAATCAATATTTCTACCAAATCCGTGTCACTTCTTTACCTACAATTACGTTTTACGTATATTTGATACTCAAACTTACTTGGTGAGAAATTCGTGGTTGCATTGTTTCCTGTTGCTGATCGTACCCTTTTTCGGGTTCGGGCAGGATATTCACTGGTCTCATCTCAACCGCCAACCGCTTTATCAAAACCCCGGAAATACAGGCTTATTTGTAGGCGATATCCGCATTACGGCTAATTACAAAGATCAATGGCGTCAGGTGAGTGTACCTTTTTCAACCTTCGCAATAGCCGGTGATGCCAAGTGGAAAGCCAAAGATTTGAGCGGAGGATTGTTGCTGTTTTACGACCAGGTTGGCGACGGAAAATTCAAAACCATCGAGCTTCAGGGTTCAGTAGCCAAACAATTGAAATTGAGCTCCGATTCCATACATTGCCTTTCGGTAGGTTTGCAATTTGGGATGAATCACCGACAAGTAAATATGAATCAATTTTACTTCGACAATCAATTCAACGGAATCAATTTCGATCCTACTCTACCAACCCAGGAAACGTTCGCCAACGATGCCCGCACCAATATTTCCGTAGCAACGGGAGCCGTTTATTCATGGAACAGATCGGCCAACGAACGACTAACTGCCGGAATTGCCGGTTTTAACCTGAATAGACCCAACCAGGGATTTTACGGACAAAAAATACTCCGAGACAGAAGGCTCAGTGTATTCGCTCTTTACGAACGTCCGATCAATGCCGATTGGGCCGTTTTGCCCGGTTTTTCATTTAACCTTCAGGGCAAATACCGTGAATTGTTGCTCGGCGGACAAGGACGATATACCTTGATTAATCGTTTGGGAACATACCGGGCTGTCGACGGTGGAATTTGGTTCCGTAACCGTGATGCCATTATTGTTCGCGCTGGCGTTGCCATTCAAAACTGGTCGGTAGCGCTGAGTTACGATACCAATATTTCCAAACTTACACCAGCAAGTAACCTTCGCGGCGGATTGGAATTATCAGCGCATTACATCATTACACGGTTCAAACCGAAAAACACCATTCACCGCGTATGTCCAGACTATATCTGATCGGTTTGTTTTCCTTGCTTGCGTGGACAGGTTCTGCACAAAACGAATTGGGGAAATACCTCGAATTTGCCGATCAACAATACCAAAAAGGCGATTACATCTACGCGTTGACGTATTACGAAAAAGCACTCGAAATCGATTCCAACTCGGTGAGCACAATCTGGAAATATGCCGAAACACTGCGGGCTTACAAAGATTACCGCAGAGCTGCTTTTTACTACGAAAAAGTCTACAACAAAGAAGAAGCAGCCATTTATCCGTACAGTCTTTTGTATTGGGCGTTAATGGAAAAACAAAATGGAAATTATGCCGAAGCGATTGAACTGTTTAAACGCGCCAAAAAGAAATACGCCAAAGACAAAAAAGCTTACACCTACCTCAAAACCAAACGCGAACTAGAATCGTGTCTCTGGGCGCAATCAGCATTAAAAGATACGTTTGAGATCAATGCGTTGACGCTTCCGGAAGGATTAAACACTGTCAATTCCGAGTTCGGTCACGGTTTTGTTGATTCATTGTTCCTTTTTTCGTCGCTTAGAGCCGACTCGGTGGGTGGAAACGAGGAAATCTACGATCCGTCTTACACAAATCAGTTGTATACCTTCCCCATTCACGATTCCACTTCAGTTTCCCTTCAAGCTGCGCGCATTCAAGCACTTTCGCAAGCCAGATTTCACACCGGAAACGGCACCTTCAGCCTTGATGGAAAACGCTTTTATTTCAGTCAATGCACCGGCGATGAAATGCAGTTTAATTGTCACATAGCCGTTTCGCGTTACAGCAATGGAAAATGGTCAAAACCCGAACTGCTCGGCGAAATCATCAACGAACCCGGAGCCAATACTACCATGCCTTCCATTGCCTTATTCGAAAAAGAGGAAACCTTGTTTTTCACTTCCAATAAAGAAGACGGAAAAGGCGGGATGGATCTGTATTTCTCAACCATCAAAAACGATGGAAATCAATTCGGAAAAGTGAGGGCCGTGCCGAAAGTCAATACCATTGATAACGATTTGGCACCTTGGTACGATTCTGAAAAGCAACGACTCTACTTCGCTTCTTCCTGGTGGGATGGTTTTGGTGGTTACGATGTGCATTTTTCACCGTTGGTAAACGGAACTTTTGCCGAACCCGTAAATGTGGGACTTCCATTCAACAGCCCGGCCAATGACTTGTATTACTTCGAAAAAGGCGATTCTGTTTTTGTTTCAAGTAATCGTTTGGGGGTTCAATACGCGAAGAATCCGACGTGCTGCAGCGATATTTTTGCTTACGCTCCGCCGGTAGTGATCGTTCCGGAAACCAAACGCGAAACGCTCATCGACCTCAATAAACGATTGCCGGTAACCTTGTATTTCCACAACGACGTTCCCGATCCGCGTTCGCATGAAACTACCACCAAAGTCAACTACACAAACAGCTACGACGATTATGTCGGCATGATTCCGGAATACAAAAAGGAATACGCTAAAGGCTTGTCGGGCGATCGTGTAACCGAAGCAGAAGAAGATATCGAGAGTTTCTTCATCGAATACGTTGAGCAAGGTGTGCGCGATTTGGAATTATTCAAAAGCTTGTTGTACGAAGAACTCGAAAAAGGATTCCGTATTCGCATCAGTGTGCGAGGTTTTGCAAGTCCGTTGGCAAAAACAGATTACAACGTAGCACTCACCAAACGACGGATCGCTTCATTGGTCAATCACCTCAAAGCGTGCGATGGCGGAATTTTTGCTCCGTATTTAGACGGAACTGCACTCAATGGTGGCAAGTTGGAGGTAGTGGGTGTTCCGTTTGGTGAATACACGGCCGACCAAATTACCAGCGACAACCCAAATGACTTGAAAAACTCGGTTTTCTCAAGAGCCGCTGCCATTGAACGGAAGATCGAAATTCAAAGTGTTAGCTACCTCGACACCGATAGTTTGTTCTTTTTGGTAGATGTGGAACCAACGTCGATTGTTTTAGGGAAAATTGCCACCACTGCTCCGCTTAACAAAACGTTTTCGGTGTACAACACAAGCGGCAATCCGTTAACGATTCAGAAAATAGTGGTGCGCGATTCGCTGTTCCAAGCTCGCTTTAATCCGTTGATCGGTGTTTCCAAACGATGTGAGATTACGATTTCTCCCGTAAAACCGTTGCCTGTAGGAATCTTCTCATTACCAATGGATCTTTACTTCGAAGGTTTTGAAAAACCGATTCGGGTGATGATTTTGGGCGAAGGAACCAATTAATTGGATTCCAGATTTGGAGATTACAAATTACAGATTGGCAGACTGCATCTAATCTGCAATCTGCCAATCTGTAATCTGACTTCACTAAATATTCTCCAAATCTACCTGGCGCATTCCACCGAAGAATTTCACGATTTTCTCACCGACTCCCGGCACTTCCACGTGAATGATGTAAACACCGCTCGCAATCGGAATTCCTTTGTTATTTTTCAAATCCCAATCAACCGAGGTGATCTGATTGTCCTTTTTAAACGTGCGAATCAACTTACCGCTCACATTGTAAATCGTTACCGTACATTGATCGGGCAGGTTGGTGATTTTCACGCGGCTATCCAAACGTGAGCGCTCGTATTCCGAAAAGGCATAATACGGATTCGGAACCACGTTGATGATATCCAATACACTCGTCAATTGCTCCTGACTTGCAGTTGTTGTTTTAATAGCATCCATGCTCCAGCCATACATCGGTTTTCCACCATTAAGCCCCGTAGCAACACGGTTTTTGTATTCTTTATTGACATGCACGTTGATCGTTACATCTGTTTCGCGCAAATCGTGTCCTTCACTCAACACCGGATTGGCGATCCACATTAAACTTTCAAACAAATCACCGTACGCTGCAGTAGTTGCGGTTTGGTATTGTTGGTAAACCCAATCATTGGTTCCGTCATAATACGGCGCAGGTGTTGAAAAAGATCCGTTTCCGACTTCGGTTCCGAACACATAAATCGGATGCTGCCCACCCATAACCGGAATACCGTTTTCGTCAACGATCTTATCGGTTGGGTTCCATTGCATATCGGCACCGTTTTCACCTCCAAGGAAGGAATTTTCGCCAAATGCCAAATGCAATCGCGCTCCGGTTTCCAGATCAATCGCGTAGCCCGGAAACCAACTCATACCTGTGGTTTGTGTTACTTCGCTTGCGTTGTAACCCGGATCGCCCAACTTACGACCGGCTTTATCTACCGATGGTGATTTGCGCAATTCGCCCGGCTTGCCACCGTTTACATTCAGCATGGCATCACGTCCCAATTCAACTACCACACAACGGGTCCATTTTGATTGATCATTGGTGATCACCAACTTGATACTCGGTAAAAACGAAATGCTGGCTCTTGACCGCGATCCGGTGAAGGAAACAAAACTAGCAGGATACGCCAACGGCATGAAGTCACACTGATATCCCGTTACCCGATGCGGAGCAATTCCACCTCCGAGCAATTTACTATACTGCTCTTTCGGATCTTTCCCCACTTCATCCACATAACAACACGGATTCAGGTAATTATCATCCAACGGATCACATTCTGTGGCCTGATCGGGTGAAAATGTTCCGGTTCTGATCCAGTTGGTAGGAAAAAGCTGCGCATCATCCTGCACAAATCGCAACCATCGTTTCGATGAATCGGCAAACTCATACGAAGAAGAAATAGGCTCGGTATACTTTGATGCTTCGTTTCCACCATTTCCAAAGAAATAATATTGTTTCTGATAAATCTGTACAGAAACACCCCATTTCGGAATCAGTTGTTCATTGTCCATCGCAATGGTGGTTTCCGAACTGGCCGAATCAATAAAATCTCCGCCTTTTTGATCGTAATGGTAGATCACCCAACTGGCTGTGTCAATATCAGCATAATCACGGAATTTGCACTGGAAATATCCACCAACCAGATTCAACGGATCAATCACTTTAATGTTAATTGGTCCGCCTCCGTAATCGTATTCCGGATCTTCTTTGTAACCGTTGGCAACAATTTCGTCTTCTGAAGCTGTAGTCAATTGCAAGGCATTGTTTCCATTCCCAAAACCGTCGAGTCGGGTAATACGTGGTGTTTGTCCATAGCTGGCTACTTGAATTGTACCACCCAACTCAGGAGAAGGATTGTGCGGAGTAGCCGAAGTTCCAGCCAAAGGCGTACCATCTACATTGATGCGTGAGCGCAAATACGGTTTTTTCTGACCGTCGAGTTTCGTAGCATCATTCGGATCATAATCCTTGTAATTATTGTATCCATAGGCTACAGCCATGTAATAATAGTTTTTGTGATTCACCAATGTACGCGAACCGCTGGCAAATAAATCTTCGGTAACGCGGAAGGTATGTTTGATTCCTTCATCGGCACCGTCTACTTTTTCTACCGGAATGGAAAATCCTAACGCTTCATCGAATTCAAAATTCACCAAACGACCTACACCATTTTTCACATCACATTGTGCCACCAAACGTGCTTTGGTTTCATCTCCCAAATCAGACGCCGATACTTCATCGCTGCGCAATTGAAAGATTTGATATCCTTCAAAACGGTAGAAACGGTCTGTATAGCTCGGGTCGATGTTGATTTTGTCTTCTTCAATGTAATCTTCGGGTGCATGTTGGTAATTGTTTGACGTTCCTTTCGGATTGTCAAGCATCAAAATCAACTCATTGTTCAATTCCTGAATGGTCAAAACCGGTGCATGAGGCGGTTCCACAATTCGGAAACAGTTATCAAACAATGCTTGCGCTTTGGTATCTGCCACTTTTAAGGCATCAACCGAAGCAAAAAGACTTCCTTCATTACTACGCGCATACACAATTCCAACGGTAATATTGTTCACCGCTCCCGGACGTAATGTAAACGGTCCAGCCGATTGCACAAAACGTCGATCTCCGGATTGTGTACTGGCTCCGCCGTTTCCTTGCGGATCTACTTCCGACCAATCAAACCCCGGTTCATCCCCCTGCGTTCCCCAATCAAACGGATCGGAATCTGCAGGAAACATATAATCAGAAGGCATTCCTCCGGGTGAAGAACCAATTCCGGTACCACCATAAATCATTTCGTCTCCGAAACGCCACAATCCTTGCATGTAATTGTAATATTGCGCCGCACTTTCCGGATCAGATTGCGCTGCATTTTGGTTGCCTACTCCGGTGTAATAGACAAAACGGCGCATTCCGAAGCGTTCGTTGTCAACAATCTGATCACCATAACCGATTCCCAGTCCCGGATACACAATTCCCCCGGCAGCAAGTGCAGCAGCCGTTCGTAAAGATGAATCACCTGTTGTAATCAGCGGATTGTCTACTCCATCAGGATCTTGATAAGGTCCTTCAAAAAAGTCAATCCCAATCGCCGGCGGATTTTGTCCGTAACCGATTCTACCCGATTGATCTTCATCATTGAGATCGCCATTGTAAATATATCCTAAGCCGCGACTCACATCACAACCGGCATAATCATCGGCATTTCCACCCAAATCAACATCCGCATATTGCGAAAAATAGGTATTGTATAAGGTTTGAGTACCACGGTTGATGAGTTCATAATTAAAAAAGGTCATTTTATTAATCTCATCGTCGGTTGCAAACGAGAATGCTTGTGCTCTGATCTCCATTCCGATTCCTTGTCCACCAGTTTCTGTATGAATATTTCCTTTGTCGTTGAAGATCCACCAATGCGTTTCATCTCCATACAACGAAGTTCTTCGGTCAGTACCACAGATAATCTCATCGCGACCCAAAATATCGTCATACCATGGGTAATCGCCATCACTTACATCATAAATTAAATCTTGGTCGCGATCAAAATACGGCGCCAGAAACGGATCTTGATTTAAGGTAGTGTTGCCATTTCCGGGCCATGCCACAATACGCGCCATCACTTCAGCACTAGGCATTTCAATACCTTCGCAATTTTCAAAATTAGGATTGTAAATGTTTGGATTATTACACTCCCACCAACGTATAAAGGCAATCACTTCTGCCTTGCGAACGGTGAAAATATTATCGTATGTAGCACACACCATCGGATCCACATTTGCATCTCCATAATCGCGACGTGCACCATATCCCTGAGGTATCAGCGGATTATAATTACCACTTCCGGAATTAACGGTCAACGGACCGGGCCAGAAATCGTTTCCATCCGATCTGAATTTTACGGCAGCTAGTTTTAACTGACCATTCGTATCTGTCCCTCCAATCCAAAGCGATGCAGCATAAATAGCAGTCGCATCACCGGTTTTGGGCACTTTATAAGTTGCTACATTGTTGGCGCGATCCAGAAATAACAATCCGCCGGTTTCCAACTGACAACTAACATCGTTAAAATCCATCGTAAGCCGGTAGTTGGCCGGAGCACAATTCGCCCCACGTGTTTGAGCCACAGGTTTGTCGGAAACGCCTGATTTGCTTTTCCCTTGATCATCGTTATAACCGAGCACAGCGGTGACCGACAACAGGAATACCCCTGTTGTTACAAGTTGTAATATCTTTCTCATAATCGTTTTCTTAGACTGATAGGTGAAGCTCGCCGGTGATCGATCAAAAAAGCGAACCTCATAATTTGTTTCAGGTTATTAGGAAGAACGTAACCAACTTAAAAGGGGTTGGGAGGAAACTAAAAATCAGTAGTTGAAAGCATCATTTGTTATCGACAAAAGCTGTCTGATTTCTCTTTTTAACGGTTACGAACGGCTTCCACACAAAATAGTATCTTTGTGACATTAACAATTTATGCATGTCAGAAGCAACTACAGTAGTTCCTACAAAACGTCCCCGGCTAAAATTCATTGATATGGCGCGTTCAATCGCCATTTTGTTGATGCTTGAAGGACATTTTGTGCACGATTCGCTCGATCCTGCATACATTGATCCCCACCATCCGGTTTATGCAACATGGTTGTTCATTCGCGGATTTACATCTCCGATCTTTTTAACTGTTACAGGCTTGATTTTCGTGTACCTGATGCTTATGGATCGTCATCAGCCTTACACCAAAAACATTCGCGTTAGAAAAGGCGCTGTTCGCGCAGTTGAATTGCTGTTTTGGGGGTATTTATTACAACCGAAAGCGTTTCACGTACTTCAATGCATCGGAATGGGAATTGGGATGATTTTGTTGATTTTCGGGTTATACAAACTCATTAAACGCATTCCGCTTTGGATCTACTTCCTATTGGCCGGTATGACGCTTTTCTTTTTCGGAATGGAACTCAACACATTACCACCCGGAGAAGGTTGGCCCAAAAACGCCCCTGATTTTGTGCAAAACATGTTTCACGGACCAAGTAATCGTGCTATTTTCCCGATTGTTCCCAACATGGGTTTCACCATGATCGGTGGCATGATCGGTTGCTGGTTGCACGACTTCAGTAAACATGTTCAACGCTGGCGATTTGCCTTTATTTTCATCGCCATCGGTGCGCTTTGCTTCTTTTTAACCGACCAGATTTTAGGTACCGTGGATTGGTTGGTTTCTTCCGTTGTTGGTGATATCAGATTCAAAAACATCACCATGAACTGGATTATGTACAAAGTTGGAATGGTCTTTATGGTACTTGGTGTATTGATGATTGTAGAAAAATTGATCGGTGAAGTAAAACAAAACCTGTTTCTGAAAATAGGCCAAAACACACTTTCCATTTACATTGTACACATGATTGTATTGTACGGAGCCATCACCGGTTTTGGACTTAATCTCATGTTTAGCCAAAGTCTTACTCCTTACGAAGCTGCTTTAGGAGCCGTATTGTTTATTATTTTGTTTATTGTATTTACACGCTACATCGATCCGCTTCGTGCTATCTACAATAAAATATTAGCCACAATTTTACCCTGGAAACGTCCCAAATCAGTATAGTAGATTACCAATGAAACGCATTCTATCACTCTTTGTTCTTTTTATTTGCGCTCAAACAGCTTTTTCACAACAACTCAATGTTGTCTTTATAGGAAATAGCTATACGCATTACAATAACATGCCCAAGATTTTTGAGCACCTTGCCAAATCGAAAGGTAAAGATGTATACGCCGATTCTATTGCTGTAAGCGGAAGTACACTCAAAGGGCATACGGAACGTGAATCGACGTTTAAGAAAATCAAATCACGCAAGTGGGATGTTGTTTTCATTCAGGGATTTAGTCGCGAATTGGCGCAAGATTCCCTTACGGTAGCTACAGAGACCATTCCCTACGCAAAAATGCTAATCGACAGCGTGCAACGATACAACCCGTGCGCAAGTATTTACTTTTACATGACCTGGGGCTACGCAGATGGTTACCCACTCGATGAACGCAACAACACCTACGAAAAAATGCAGGAGAATGTAAAACGCGGTTATTTTCAGATGAGCCGTGCGTTTAAATTCCCGATTGCTCCAGTTGGAATGGTGTGGCAGCAAGTACGCGAATTGCATCCGGAAATCAACCTTTACGTTCCCGACAAAGAGCACCCGAATCCAAGCGGAAGTTTCATTGCAGCGTGTACGTTCTATGCCTGTATTTTTAAAGAAAGTCCAAGTGGTGGAACTGCTCCTGAACGCGTAAGTTCATCTGTAATCTCACCTATTGAACGCGTTGCGGAAAAAGTGGTATTGAATAATATGGAGATTTACAACCTGGATACGATTCAGCATCCGGCGCTTGAAATTCCACCGGTGCTTAATTTCGATATTGCCGAAACGTGGACCAATATCCGCATTAGTAATAAAACGAAGAATTGCCCGGACGTTAAATGGGACTTCGGCGATGGCGGAACTTCCCGTAAAGTTAGCCCGAAACATTATTACAAAAAATCGGGAACGTACACCGTAACACTGAACGTGTATAAAAACTGCCAGCATTACATTCTCAAAAAGCGAATCACCGTTTCAAAAGAGGATAAATACGCTACCAGCAAGCCGAAACCTAAGAAAAAACCAACCAATAAAAAATGAGTTAGTCGTTTTGAGTTTGTTAAGTTTCAACATCCCCATAAACTTAAAAAACTCACTAACTTAAAAACGAACATACCGGAACTCATCAACTCCATTATAAAACAAAAAAGGACCTCGTTTCGGAGATCCTTGATTGAATATTGTTTCTTGTATTAAGCTTGTCGAATGCGTTCAGCAATTGCGCTTAGTTCATCAGCACTCAATGAAAGCTTTTCCTGTGCGAAATTCATATCACTGACATGATTCATCGGAATAAGGTGAATGTGCGCGTGAGGCACCTCTAAACCGATTACAGATACACCAATCTTCTTGCAAGGGAATGCAATTTTGATTTTATGCGCCACCGCTTTGGAAAATACCATCATTTCTCCTAACAAATCATCTTCCATATCAAAGATATAATCTACCTCAGTTTTCGGGATCACCAACACGTGCCCCTTACGCAATGGAAGAATATCTAGAAACGCTAAAAAACGATCGTTTTCTGCTACCTTATGGCAAGGAATCTCACCTGCTACGATTCTGGAAAAAAGTGTTGCCATTAACGAGTTATATCAACTATTTCAAATTGCATGGTTCCGTTCGGAGTTTGAATATCGGCAATATCACCAACTTTCTTCCCCAATAACCCTCTACCAATTGGAGAATCTACCGAAATCTTCTTTGCTTTCAAATCAGCTTCACTTTCGGCAACCAAGGTATATTGCATTTCCATTCCATTCGAAACATTCTTAATGGAAACCGTAGAAAGGATAAATGCTTTGGAATTATCAATTGTTGAATTATCAATCACACGCGCTTTAGAAATCAGTTCTTCCATTTTGGAAATCTTCATTTCCAACAATCCCTGTGCTTCTTTCGCTGCATCGTATTCGGCGTTCTCAGACAAATCACCTTTATCTCTGGCTTCTGCTATTTGCTCGGAAATCATCGGACGTTGTACCGACTTCATATCGTACAATTCATCTTTCAATTTCTTTAAACCTTCTTCTGTATAATAAGCAAATTCTGACATAATCAATTAACTTTTGTTCAGCTATATATAACAACAAGAGAGCCCATTGGACTCTCCTGTTAAGCAAATATAACTTTTTCTGGTATTATTTCAAACTGATTGTCACACCAAATGTATGAACAACCCCAAATTTACCGGCCAAACGCATCGCGTATTGAAGACCTAAAGCAGATTTGTTTTTACCTACCAACGCATCTGCAGAAAATCCTGCTGTCAATCCTGACATTGCGTTTGCTTGCTCATCTACGGTAAACATTTTACGTTCGATTACATAACCTGCGCGTACGTTAAATGCAGCTTTTTCTGTTGTCATTCCATAATCTAAACCGATACGGTATTGATCGTATTGAAATGAGTTGGCAGAAAAACCTAATGCAGCAATCAACTTATTGTTTTCATTAAAGATGAAATCATATGATCCACCGATATTCAACAATGAAGGTAATTCGTAAGTAGCAGAACGTTGCTCTAATGTAGCAATGTTACCGTCATTCAAATAATTGACTTCAGTAGACAAACCATCACCTTTGTAACGCATAACCGGACCTACATTTTTCAATGCAATACCGAATTTAATCTGGTCTTGCTCACCTGTTACATAACGGATACCTGCATCAAATGCAATTCCGTTTGCTTTTAGGTTTGAAATGTTTTCGCTGATTACTTTAAAGTTAATACCACCATAAATACTGGAAGAGAAACTACGAGCGTATCCTAAATTGAATACATTCATTCGAGGGCTAAAAACCCCGATTCCTCCTTCAGGCAAAGCAACGGTAGTTACATCAATATCGCCAAAATTGAACGATTGAATGGAAACTGCAATCACACTAGACTCGGAAACGCGCTGCGCAATACCAGCGCTACTTAAACCAATACCAGCATTTCCTAACCAATTGGTGTAGTCAAATTTGATTTGTGTTTTATCCGTAAATGCCAATCCGGCAATATTGGTAAACGTAGCTTCCAAACCATTCACGTGCGAAATACCAGCATCACCTATAGCTCCACTTCGACCCCACGGATTGATCAGCAACTGAGAAGCACCGGCAGAACCGATACGATCCTCATTCCCGGCGAAGAGCGCGGAGCAGCTCAACACTGCTCCGGCAACTGCCGTATATTTTAAGATTTTATTCATTCTTTTCATAGTCTTTGCTTAATGAAGTAAAGATTAAATATTCTCCAAATCGACCTGTCTCATTCCACCGAAGAACTTAACAATTTTCTCTCCTACCCCCGGTACATCTACATGTATAATGTAGATACCACTTGAAATCGGAATTCCTTTTCCGTTCTTCAAATCCCAGTCAATAGAAGTTACTTGATTGTCCTTCTTGAACGTACGAATCAATTTACCGCTTACATTGTAAATGGTAACCGTACACTGGTCAGGAAGGTTCGTGATTTTTACACGGTTATCCAAACGCGTGCGTTCGTACTCAGAGAATGCGTAATAAGGATTCGGAACAACATTGATGATGTCTAACACACTCGCCAATTGTTCTTGACTAGCTGTCGTTGTTTTGATATCATCCATACTCCATCCGTACATCGGTTTACCACCATTTTGACCTGTTGCAGTAAAGTTTTTGTACTCCTTGTTAACACGAGCTTTAATCGTTACATCCGTTTCCATTACATCATGTCCTTCTGTCAATACCGGATTGATGATCCATGTAAGACTTTCAAACAAATCACCGAAAGAACTTGTAGTAGCCGTAGCATACTGATCGTAAACCCAGTCATTAGCCCCGTCATAATACATTGACGGTGTTGAGAAACTTCCGTATCCTACTTTGTAACCGTAAACATAGATCGGATGTTGCCCACCCATTACAGGTGTTCCGTTATTATCTACGACATTAGATGTTGGATTCCAGATCATATCAGCTCCGTTTTCACCACCCAAGAATGAGTTTTCACCAAAAGCCATGTGCAAACGAGCACCTGATTCAAGGTCAATGGCATAACCAGGGAACCAACCCATACCCATTGTTTGTGTTACTTCACTAGCGTTGTAACCTGCATCACCCAATTTCCTACCGTTTTTATCAACAGAAGCAGATTTGCGCAATTCACCCGGTTTACCACCGCCAACATTCAAGTTTTGGTCACGACCAAGTTCAACGATCACACAACGTGTCCATTTAGACTTGTCACTTGTGATAACAATATCAACACTTGGAAGGAACGAGATACTAGCTCTGGCTCTTGAACCAGAGAAAGACACGAAACTTGCAGGATAAGCCAACGGCATGAAATCACATTGGTAACCAGTTACACGGTGCGGTGCCATACCACCTCCAAGTAACTTGCTATATTGCTCTTTCGGATCTTTTCCAACCTCGTCTGTATAACAGCATGGGTTCAAATAATCATCTGGCAATGGATCACATTCTGTTGTTTGATCAGGAGAATAAGTTCCTGTACGAATCCAGTTTGTAGGGAACGTAAGTGCGTCGTCCGGTACGAAAGACAACCAACGTTTAGAAGAATCTGCAAATTCATATGAAGATGAGATTGGATCGGCAAACTTAGCCGCCTCATTACCTGAACCGGAAGGTACATAGTGCAGATTTTGGTAAATCTGAACCGATACACCCCATTTAGGAACTATTTGCTCATTGTCATTTGCAATCGTAGTCTCAGATGTAGCAGAGTCAACAATACTTCCGCCTTTTTGATCATAACGATAAATCACCCATGAAGCTGTATCGATATCAGTATAGTCACGGAACTTACATTCGAAATAACCACCAACTAAGTTCAATGGATCTACCACTTTAACATTAAGAGGCCCACCTCCGTAATCGTACTCAGGATCTTCCATGTAACCTGTAGAAAGGATTTCACTGGTTGAAGCTGTTGTCAATTCCAACGCATTGTTTCCGTTACCGAATCCATCCAAACGTGTAATACGCGGTGTTTGACCGTAAGAAGCATTTTGAATAGTACCACCCAACTCAGGAGCAGGATTATGAGGTACTGCCGGCATAGCTAACAATGGTGTTCCGTCGGCATTAATACGTGAACGTAAATAAGGCAATTTCTGACCATCCAATTTCGTTTGATCATTCGGATCGTAATCTTTAAAGTTGTTGTAACCGTAAGCTACTGCAATATAGTAGTATGTCTTATGGTTCACCAACGTTCTTGATCCGCTTGCAAACAAATCTTCCGTAAGACGGAATGTGTGACGAATACCTTTGTCTTCACCATCTACTTTTTCATCAGGAATAGAGAATCCAAGTTCTTCGTCAAATTCGAAGTTCACCAAACGATCTACACCGTTTTTGATATCACACTGTGCTACCAATCGTGCTTTTGTTGCATCATTGATATCGGCAACAGTAGCCTCATCATTGATCATTTGGAAAATCTGATATCCTTCGAATCGGTAGAAACGATCTGTAAAACTAGGATCGATATTGATTTTATCTTCCTCGATATACTCTTCGTTTTTGTTATTTGATTGTGAAGGGTTATCCAACATCAAAATCAACTCATTATTCAACTCTTGAATTGTTAACACAGGAGCGTGAGGTGGTTCCAAAATACGGAAACAGTTATCGAACAATGCTTGTGCTTTTGTATCGGCACGTTTCAACGATTCAACTGAAGCGAAGATACTTCCTTCGTTACTACGAGCAAACACGATACCAACAGTAATGTTGTTTACCGCACCCGGACGCAATGTAAAAGGACCAGCAGATTGAACGAAACGACGGTCACCAGCAGGGTTACTAGCTCCACCATTTCCTTGAGGGTCAAACTCTGACCAATCAAATCCTGGATCAAGACCTCCGGTTCCCCAATTTAATGTGTCTGAATCACCAGGGAACATGTAGTTAGCCAAAATAGTAGTTACACCGGAAGAAGGACTAAATCCTGTACCACCATAGTAAGAATTGTCACCAAAACGCCAAAAGCCTTGCATATAGTTGTAGAACTGTGCGGCACTACTTGGATCTGATTGCGATTGAGCAGCATTACTTGTGTAGTATTTAAACAAACGCATACCGAAACGCTCATTATCAGCGATTCCATCACCATAACCGATACCCAAACCTTTGTATACGATACCTGTATCAGCAATTGCAGCAGCAACAGTTGGAGTTGTAACTACACCTGTAAGTGGGTCTGTTACCGGACCAACGTTATCTCTACCGTCAGGATCTTGGTAAGGACCTTCAAAGAAGTCAATTCCAAGTGAAGGAGGATTTTGTCCGTAACCAGTACGACCAGACTGTGTTTCATCGTTCAAGTCACCATTGTAGATGTATCCTAAACCACGTGTTACATCACAACCTACGTAATCATCATTGTAATTACCCAAGTCACTATCTACATACTGTGCGAAATAAGTATTAAACAACGTTTGTGTACCACGGTTGATCAACTCATAGTTGTAGAATGTCATTTTATTGATCTCATCATCCGTTGCGAACGAGAATGCCTGAGCTCTAATCTCCATACCAATCGGTTGACCACCAGATTCTGTATGCGCATTTCCTTTGTCGTTGAATACCCACCAGTGATTATCATCACCAAACAAGCAAATACGACGGTCAACACCACATTCAATATCATCACGACCTAAGATATCATCAAACCATGGGTAATCACCATCCAATGCATTGTAAAACAAATCCTGATTACGGTCAAAGTAAGGAGCCAAGAATGGATCTTGATTCAAGGTGATATTTCCATTACCCGGCCAAGCATTGATACGTGCCAACACTTCATTATCCGGAGCGCTTACCTCGTCACACCCCTCGAAATTAGGGTTGAATGGGTTTGGATTGTTACACTCCCACCAAGTGATAAATGCGATCACCTCAGCCTTACGAATCGAGAAAATGTTATCGTACGTTTGGCATACACTCGGATCAACGTTTGCGTCACCAAAATCACGTATTGTGTTATCACCTTGCGCTATCAACGGATCATAATTACCCGAACCAGCATTTGTGGACAATGGACCAGGCCAGAAATCATTACCATCCTGACGGAAAGTAACTGCTGCCAATTTTAATTGTCCGTTTACGTCAGTACCTCCCATCCATAATGATGCTGCATAAATCGCTGTTGCATCACCTGTTTTAGGAACACGGTATGTAGCGACATTATTCGCACGATCAAGGAACAAAAGTCCCCCGGTTTCCAACTGACAACTCACATCATTGAAGCTCATTGTCAGACGGTAGTTTGCAGGAGCACAATTGGCTCCACGCGTCTGAGCTACAGGTTTATCTTGAATCCCTGATTTGCTCTTACCGAAGTTTTCATTGTAACCAAAGACTGAGCTTATGGTAAACATTGCTACTCCTAGCGTTAAAAAATTTATTTTTCGTTTCATACAAGTTCATTTATTGTCTTAGAAATCAAACTTAACCCCTAAGCGAATTGTTCTTGGAGAACTAATATTAAAAGGATTTTGAACTTTCATTGCGTAATAATCTCTGAAAGACTGCTCATCCAATTGGTTTTGAATTGACTGCTGGTATTGTGCAGCTGCAAGATACCCATCATCATTCCAGTTACCCGTAGCTCTGTAAACACCAAGAACGTTCATTTGGTTCAAAAGGTTGGTAGCACGAATGTAAACATTCAAGAAAGTAGTTTTTTTCTTTCCTTCTTTACCGAAATTGATGTTGAACGTACGGTCTAATTGGATATCCAAACGATACTGCCAAGGAAGACGTGAACCGTTTGTAGTACCTGTCAAACCAGCGCTGTTAGGAGAAAGCAATCCTTCACCTGTGATATCATTTTGAGCAGAATAAGGATTTCCTGAATAGATATTTGTCAAAATGTTCAAACCTGTGTTCTCGAAAATTTTAACATCGCCAATCATTGGTCCATTGTAGTCTGCACCTTCACCGTAACGGTAATCGATTGAGATCGCGAAAGCGTGACGTTGGTCATACGAATAAGGGAAGATGTTTCTCAAGTTAGGAAGACCTGCATTGATCAAACCTGCTGCAGATGTTGCATCAGATCCTGTACCGTCAGCAAACTGTAATGTATAAGCAGCTGTCATTCGGATGTTTCCTGTACGACGCATATCGTAAGAAACCGTGATTCCTTTTACTGTACCGAAGTCACGGTTACCGAACGTTTTGTAGGTATTAGGATAAGCTTCAAACACATTGATCAACTGAACGTTGTTACGTTGCTCACGGTAGAACGCTGAAATCTTCAAGGAAGATGTTTTTGTTAATACCTGTTGGAAACCAAGTTCGTAATCAACTGTTTTTTCCGGCAACAAGTTCGGGTTGTTGATCACGTTTGAACGAGACTCGATGAATTGATAATCAATCGGATTGAAACGTGAAGCAGTTGTAGGACGTTTTGTCAATACATCATAGTGAGCAAAGAAAGACGCCTCGTCAGAGATCGGGAATGAGAATGCGATACGTGGCATCACATTGATTTGCGGTTTGTAATCTTCAAACGCATCAGAAGAAATCGTTTGAGTTTTAGCCGCACCAGGAGTTTTCAACCATGGAGAAATACCTGCAGCACCACGAATTGTTTTCGGATCTTCCGTAACAACACCGTTTGCATCATACCACGTGTCACCTTCACGGAAACCATTGATTTGAGTAGGATTGTTCACATCATTTACGTAAACAGTCGCCTCATCAGAAATAGACTCAGGAATAACCACCCAGTCATAAGTATTTGGATCGGAAGATGCTTTAGCACGCGCCTCAGCAACATTGTTTGCCGTATACAACAAGTATTTATCTTTCAATACTGGTTGGTTAGCATCAAATACATCCACACGTACACCTACGTTGAATACGATATCATTGAAGGCAAATTTATCCATTGCATAACCGGAAATATAAACCGGTTGGAAAGCCCCTATGAAACGTTTGAAATTACCATTTTCATCAAATTGATTAAAGTACTTGTCTATATCTGTGTTTCCACGAACTTTTTTACCTGTGTGATCGTAGCCCCAGTATTCAACAAAGTTGTTACCTCCGTTAAACAATTCGTCAGGAGAGAACATACTGAAATCATACAAGTTCGGATCGTACTGGTCAATATCAATGAAGTCTTCTCCAGCAGGATCCAATCCTAATTTAAGACGTAAATTGTAATCAAAGAATGTTTGATTATCCGTATAACCACCATATAAACCTGTACCTGAGGTATCAGCATAACCTGAATTCAAACGTGCGTAAGTGATTTTTTGGAATGAACCAGAGTCAGCAACTGTAAATTGTGTTGTATCCAACTCAGTAATGTGGAAGTTGGTGTACTGACGTGCAATTGTCCAAAGACCGATAGGACCGTTATTTCCAGCTGTCCAACCTCTATCCCAACGTTGCTCATACTCAAATCCTAATGAGATTGAGTGATCACCGATGTTCACAGAACCAGAACCAGTTACACGGAACTGATCGTTTTCTGTTTTTTGGAAGTAGTTGTAAGGTGTACCGATGTTACTCCAGATACCGTAAACCGAATTCGGAACGTCACCGTTTCTCAACGCATTACCTTGCTGGATTTGCAAAAGGTTTTCATAATTTCCAACAGGATCACCCGCGTAGATATTATAGTATTGAGATGTAATAGCAGCAAGAGCCGAATTTGTCTCAGAAGGTGTAAAGTCTACCAATACATCGCGGAAACCGTTGTGCACATATTGCAACGTTTTGCTATCAAACTCATAAGACGGACGACGTGTTGTTACGAATTTACCAACGTGACCGTAGTTAAACAGATTGAATTTGTGCTTCGGATCATACGCTTCCGATTTCGATTTCGAGAAATCGACCATGATGGAATAAAACGCTGATTTGATTTTGGAGCTACTTCCTTCTTCTTTATTAGAGAATCGTTGTGTAAAACGACCGTATACACGCCAGTCTAAGTTAGTTGTTTTACCGAAGTTCGTAAAGTTCAATAACGAATTCGAGTAAGAATAAGCATTACCGTTGTTGTAGTTCAATGAACCACCAAAAGTAAGGTTAACGGATGGTCCTGTATTCACATCAATTTTTGCAGAAGCAGAAACAGTTGTGTTACGGGCATTCATACGCCAGTCTACTTTTTCAAAGTCATCTTTTCGCAAGAAACTTGAATTGTGGAAAGTACCTGTTCCTGTAGATGTCGGGCTCAACGGGTTAGCAAGCAATGCATCGCGCACTTCTTTTTTAACACGGTAGCTACCACCATTTAAAGGTCGGTTATCCAATTCATCCGTAAGGTTACCCGAAAGGAAGAATCCTAAACGCGGTTTTGTCTTTTTACCAGTTGAATCTTTTTGCATCCAAAGCGGACCGGAAATCAATCCTTCTACAAGGTTGTAACCAAATTTATCCAATCCGATTACTTTTCCGTCATAACCGTCCGGATCGCTACCTTTAAAGTAGAACCCTGAAGTTACGGCTTCCAATGAACCGAAATATTTCGCGGACGGACCTCTGGTGGTTACAGAGATAATCCCCCCTGTTGCATCACCATAGTTGGCCGGAAGACCACCGGTAATAACAGTTACCTCTTCAATAGCCGATTTAGGAAGGTTGGAAGAACCACGTACCTTAATACCGTCAATGTAGAAGTAAGTACCGTCTGAACGCGAACCACGAACAGAAATCTCACCACTACCTTCGTTGGTATTTACACCACCGATTGTAGAAGCGACCCCTGCAGCAGAACGAACTGGCAAACGGGCGATATCCTCGCGCGTTACCCGACCTCCTGACGGACCACCATCTCTTTCAATGAGTGGCACCTTGTAGGCAACAATGACAACCTCATCGATGTCCGTACCTCCTTTACCGAGTACTAAATCATCTAAGAAAGTAATCCTATCAGACGAAACGATTACACCTGTGGTAACCGAGGCCTGATAACCTTCACCGGGATTGCTGATTTCAACATCATACGATCCTGGTGTAATGGAGTTAATTTGAAATTTACCATCGAAATCGGTGGTTGCATTCCCTTTAACTGTTCCATTTTGTTTGATGGCGACGATACATCCGTAGAGCGCCTCCTTGCTTCCCTTGTCTACAATGGTACCACGAATTGTCCCCAAACCTGATTGGGAATAACCGTAAAACACTGTCAACAAGATACTTGCAAGTAACAAGTTGAGTTTTCGTAACATAAGTACAGTTTAATTTTACACCTTTAAGTTTGTAACAAAGCCCGTAAATATAGAAAAAATCGATGTGTTAACATTTCCTAAAAAAGAATTCACTTCGTTTTTTACTTAACTTACATTAACAAATGTATAACAATAGATTTCCCCAAAAAGCGTCAAGAGTGGCTATTTTCAGTCATTTTATACAAGTCTACGTTTTGATTCAGCTCACAATGATTATTTTCGCAGCATGTCATGTGTCCAAATTATTACGCAAAGTGACTTTTCCATTTATTTAATGGAAGTAGATGAAAATAAGGCTGATACATATTTAACCGATTTAACCGCCGAAGAAATCACCAAATATTATTCGATCGGTCATTCGGCAAAACAGATTGAATTTGCTGCATCGCGCTCACTACGCACTTCAATATTCGGTTGTAAACAAATTTATTACAATGAATTTGGCTCACCATATATAGAAGATCAGGGGTTTATTTCACTTTCACACACCCATGGACTGGTTGCTTTGGCTCATTCCAAAACATTCAATGTGGGACTTGATGTGGAATCGATCCGCGAGAAGGCTAAATTACTTCACCCTAAATTCATTAATCCTTCCGAAAGAGCCTATTTTGATACCGAAAAGACTTTTGATATGTCATTGCTTTGGTCTTTTAAAGAAACCTTGTTTAAATTGGCCGACAGAAAAGGAGTTCATTTCAGCGCTGACCTGATTATTCGCAAAGAAGGTGAACGCTTTTTCGGAACCATTCATCAATATGATGTTTTGCATGAGTATGAACTAATTTATCAGTCATTTAAACAATATTTAATAACTTGCAATTCAAGTAAAGAAAAACCTCAACAAATTGACAGTATTAGAGCAGATAAGTAAAGAAGTCGGTCAAATTGCACTGCTGATTGATCCGGAAAAGAGCGTTGATAAACACGCACTAATCGAATTGGTACGAAAAGCCGATTTTGCCGGAATTCATTTTTTCTTTGTTGGAGGCAGTACCGTTCATCGAAAAGACATTGAACGTGTGGTGGGAATCATTAAACAACACAGCACCATTCCCGTGCTACTTTTTCCCGGTGCGAGTCATCAACTTTCTGCCGAAGCCGACGCGTTGTTATTTCTGAATCTGATTTCCGGGCGTAATCCTGATTTCCTGATAGGCCACCATGTACAATGCGCCGAAGAAGTTTTAGGAATGAACCTGGAAGTAATCCCAACAGCATACATATTAATAGACGGCGGAAAATTGACCTCCGTAGCCTATGTGAGTCAAACAACGCCAATTCCACGTGAACAACTTTCAATTGCGCGCCAAACGGCTATTGCCGGACATTTAATGGGACAACGACTGATTTATTTTGATGCGGGAAGCGGTGCCAATCAACACGTGCCTACTGCACTGATAAAAGAAATCAAATCAACTCTTCCCTCTCCTGTTATTGTAGGCGGCGGAATTAGATCTGTTGAAGCAGTTTCGGATATGCAACAAGCCGGCGCCAACGTAATTGTGATTGGTAATAAAATCGAAGAAGACATCGACTTTTTGCTGGATCTCAGATCGTTTATTCGTGGTGATGTGTCAACGCCCAATCCCAATCTTTGAAAACCGGTTCGTAACCTTTTGCCTTGATCACCTCCGTAAAATCATCCGTTGACCGTGTATCATCGATTTCAAATTGTTCCAAACTCACATTCGGTGAAGCATAACCACCCGGATCGGTCTTTGATTCGGCAGAAATAGACGTAATTCCCAATTGAATAACATGATCTCTAAACACCGCCGATTCACGTGTTGACATAGATAATTCCACCTCTTGATTAAACAATCGGTACGCGCAAATAAGTTGCACCAGATCTCTGTCAGACATCACCGATTTCAGCTCTACTCCGCCAGCACAAGGTCTTAGTCGCGGAAATGAAACAGCATATTTTGTTTTCCAATAGGTTTTCTCAAGATAATCCAAATGAGAGGCACAGAAAAACGTATCCGTTCGCCAATCTTCCAGACCAAACAACACGCCCAATCCTATTTTATGAACCCCGGCCCGGCCAAGTCTGTCAGGCGTATCGAGTCGGTAATTAAAATTCGTTTTTTTTCCTTTCGGATGATGGATTTTATAATCCGCTTTATGGTAAGTTTCCTGATAAACAAGCACCGCATAAAGACCGTCGTCGACCAGCGTTTTGTAATCCGCTTCATCCAAGGGCTGTACTTCCATGGAAATCTGCGAAAAATAGGGTTTCAGCAAACCGATAGCATTCCTGAAATAAGGTAAACCAACCGTTTTGTTGGCTTCACCGGTAACCAGTAATAGATGGTCGTAACCTTTCTCTTTCACAATACGCGCTTCCGCATGAATCTCAGCATCCGTAAGTGTTTTCCGTGCAATATCCACGTCCAGACTAAACCCGCAATAGGTGCAGATATTCTGACATTCATTCGATAAATAAAGCGGAATATACATGTGGATCACCTTCCCGAATCTACGTAAAGTTAATTCGTGACTCTTTTGCGCCATTTCTTCCAAAAACGGAGCTGCCGCAGGTGAAATCAGCGCTTTAAAATCCTCTAAAGATCGTACTTCATTTGACAACGCACGTCTTACATCGGCTTCGGTTTTCCCGTAAATCGATTGTTTGGTCGTTTCCCAATCCAATTGGTCAAAGACATCCTGAAAAGATCGGTTAGATTTCATTGAGAAAACCGGTTAACGGACTACTCGCAATAGCCGAGGTGTGTGGTGTTGCCAATGTTGATTCAAATGCCAAACGACCGGCTTCTACTGCCAATTTAAACGCTCGTGCCATCCCAACAGGATCACCGCTAACAGCAATCGCCGTATTTACCAAAACAGCCGCCGCCCCCATTTCCATTGCTTCAGCAGCATGTGATGGTGCCCCAATACCGGCATCAACAATTACCGGAACCGAAGATTGCTCAATAATCATGCGCAAAAACGCTTTGGTTTGAAGCCCTTGATTGGAACCGATTGCAGCACCTAAAGGCATCACAGCAGCCACTCCTACATCTTCCAAGCGTTTACACAAAACCGGATCGGCATGAATATACGGAAGCACGATGAACCCCTCTTTAACAAGTTCTTCAGCCGCCAACAAAGTCTCAATCGGATCGGGCATTAAATATTTCGGATCGGGATGAATTTCGAGCTTCAACCAATTGGTTTGAAAGGCTTCACGTGATAACTGCGCTGCAAAAACCGCTTCCTTTGCCGTTCTGGCTCCTGAAGTATTCGGCAACAAATGCTGATGCGGATGTTGAACACGTTTCAAAATATCGTCATCCAACGTATGCTTCACACGCTTCAACGCCACCGTAATCAATTCAGAACCACTTGCCAAAAGTGCTTGCTCCATCAACTCATTGGCACTGAATTTACCGGTTCCGGTAAACAAGCGTGATGTAAATGTTTTATCTCCCAACTGTAAGTTCATACGCTTCTACTTTATTAACAAATGCCCGAATTGATTCAGGACTGTGTTTTTCATTAAAAAATGCTCCGGAAACAGCGATACCATAAACACCTGTTTCCAAAATCGATTGCACATCCGAAGCTAAAATTCCACCGATGGCATATACTGGAACTTCCAGGTTCTCTTGTTTCAGGAAATGGATAATTCGCTCATATCCCCCAATCCCTAAAACGGGTTTTAAGGTTGATTTTGTGTTCGTTGCCCGAAAAGGACCAACCCCGAAATAACTCATTGGAACATCCTTAAATCGTTGAATTTCAGCTATCGAATTGGCCGTCCCACCTAGAATCGTTCTTGAAGCAAGCTGATCAACTACTTGAGTAGGATGTGCGTCTTCCTGACCAATGTGCAAACCATCGGCATGACTAAATCGTGCCACTTCCGCTTGATCATTGATTGTAAGCATCATTCCAAGCGCTTCCGTCACTGCACGCATAGTATCAGCTATTTCATGAAACGTTGCCAAAAAATGTTTACGGGGAAAACGCTGAATAAAATCGTCTTCTTTGATGCGCAATTGAATCCAATTCACTCCATTTTCATGCAAACGATGTACCCAGGCAAGTTCATCAAATTGCTCATCTGGATGTGTAATGTATTGGATTCGCGGTAATTTCATTGCATCACTATCAATTACACTTTCAGGAGGAACCGCTAAGATTCGACACTTTTTCCCTTCGTCAGTATTACCTGTATCAGGTTATGAGGGTTTTTCTCAGCCTCTGCATTTCAGCACACAGCACCCCTAAAAGTTTCAACAAAGGTACGCAGGATGGTTCTATTGGACAATGAAAAAGCGTTTAATTTATTCAGTCTGAAATAGAGAATCGATAATTGGTTGGTATTTGTCCATTTTAACCACCAACGGTTAAGGTCACACAAATATGAGCGACTAACCGTGGATGTCCCGAAATTAATTACGATAATTAGTTACTAAGTGCTTCTTTTAGCAATAAAGAAACGGATAGCTTTCGTCTTCATTCCGTTAGCACATTAAACTAGAACCGTTTACTCCAT
>JBILJP010000232.1:0-8253 GCA_044377135.1 Fluviicola sp. | reverse complement strand
TTTCAGTTGCGGTT
The DNA here is from genome assembly GCA_044377135.1 of Fluviicola sp. Classification (GTDB taxonomy): domain Bacteria; phylum Bacteroidota; class Bacteroidia; order Flavobacteriales_D; family Crocinitomicaceae; genus Fluviicola. Next base: position 8,239 of record JBILJP010000232.1, on the reverse strand, counting down.
AATCCGTTAGCAAATTGCACAGATACAAAATAGATTCCCGGCGCCAATGAATGGGGATCAATTGTTGGATTGACACCGTTTATTTTACTTTTCAATACGATATTTCCCTGTTGATCTGATAATTGGAAGTATTCCAGATTCAATGATGAGGTAATTGAAAAGTGTCCGTTTGCCGGATTTGGATAAAGGGTGAAACCGGATTTGTCAGTCAAGGTAGCTACCTCACTCACTTCCGTATGTCCGACTTTCATTCCGTTTCCGAAACTAGTGATCCATACTTCGTTTGCATTTTGCGGATGGAAAAATACACGCATCGGATGCTGAAAATCATAACTCATGAGTTGCGTAAATGAAGGATTAGCTTCTGTTGCATTTTCCGAATACCACAAACCGTCAGATTCGGTTGTTGCATAAACTATTGACGGATTCTGTGGATGAATACCAGCCGATTCGACACGGTAACTATCAAAAACCAAGTTCCAGTTCAATCCACGATCGGTTGTTTTATACAAACCGCCTTTATCGTTGGCTAAACCTCCCCAACCGCTGTGCACAGCTGCGTACCATGTGTTTTGGGTGGCGTCGTTCGGATCGATGACCACATCCTTGGTCCAATAATACATTTCATCGTCCATGGAAACATCTTGCCAGCTTACACCGTCATTCGTAGAAACAAAAACGCCCGAACTCGCGGTGAAATTATTGGTTCTTCGTCCTGACCAACTTGAAACAACCGTACCGTCATTCAAGACATTTAAGGTGTACGGATGACCTTCTGTTCGTGGCGGAGAAGCTGTCATTGCCCAGGTTGAAGCAGCTCCATCACCTAGATTCGTTGTTCGATACACACCACCGTTTACACTGTTTACAACACTGGCATACAATTCATTTTGATCGTTCGGATCAAGTGCCAACCAGATCACCGGCATGGAGAAATCGTGGAGCATTTGCCAGTTCGCGCCATTATCGGTAGAAAAAAGAATGGCACCTTCACCCGAGTCAATGCGATTATCGGTCAAGTAAGTGCTTTGATACAAGTCGTGTATGCTCGAAACAGCTGCATAAAGTGTTCCATTGGAAGCTTTCACTACATGGTAAACGGTATTGTAATCGATGCCGTTGTAATCAATTTTCCACTTCAAACCACCGTCTGCACTGCGAATGCCGGTAATGTCGGTGTAACTTGAGAAAATAGATGAACTGTCTACCCAAAGCATATTCCAACAAGAAGTGTTTTCAAGGCCGTTTCCAGCGTATGCCTGGTCTACAGGAGTAGGCGAGCCAACCGGATGTTGATCCTGGGTTTCTACATAAGCTTGCTTCCAGGTATTTCCACCGTTTTCGGTAACATGTGCAAATCCGAAATCGGTGATGATAACAGTGTTTTGGTCATTGGGGGCTACATCCAAACCGAATACAATCTCGCCATACCACCAGTTTTTATCGCCTTGATAACCACTCCAACCTGTAGCAATGTTTTGGTTGTTGGTGGTGAGAAAAACTTCCGACCAGCTTGTTCCGCCATCCGACGTTTTGTAAACAACCGGAAAACTGTTTTCGGTATCGGTTCCTGCAGTATAAAAGGTGTTGATATCAATCATGGAAGAAGAGATCAAAAAGACTTCGTGATCGGAGTCTATTCCGTTGTTTGCAGCCAACCAATTGGTGCTTCCGTAATCTGTTTTAATGATTCCGGTGCAAATTCCGATATCGAGCGCATTGATTCCGGGGTATAAATCACCCGCATCAGCAATTGTTCCCATTAACCGAACCTGATTGTCTGTTTTACTTCCCGTAAATGAGATGAATCCGCTGTTTGCCGGAATTCCGGATGTATTATCCACCGTAAACGAGCTACCGTTATTCGTTGAAACCAACAAACCGAAACGCGTTCCTACATAAATGGAACTGCCGTCCCAAAAAACACCTGCGATGTGAAAATCGTTGGCTGAATAAACACTTGTAAAGCTTGCTCCACCGTCATTGGAAAAATACAATTCGTCGTAAGAAGCGATTAATAATCGGGTTGTAGAAGTGGGATCGGCGGAAATGTACCAAACATCTCCACCCGTAGGATCAACAATTGGAGCTGACCAATGAATTCCAAAGTCTGTACTTTTTACCGGATAACGTTCGTCGGTAATATAATCTAAGTTGACACTGTAAAGAATACTAGGGTAGGAAGTGTATTCTACTGTATGTTGACCACCTGTTGAAATAAGTTCGGTAAAGTGAATTTCATTCCAATTTCTCCCAAGGTTGGTTGTATGAAAAACTTCCGACATGTCACATTGAAGGTACATATTAGATGGGTCATTCGGGCTGATTGTTGGAGCAAATAAAGCGCCGCCGCCGCCAATACCGCGACTTTGCCACTGAGTAGGTTGAGCGAATAACAGGCAAGGGATGATCCATCCAAGTACTAATAGGGGGGCTTTCATGTATGTGCGTATTGCTGTAATAACCCGAAAAATACGTCTGTTTCAGTTAGAAAAAAAATAGATTACGCTTATTAACACGCCTTTTACAAGAAAAAACAATAGTGTATGATTTCTAACCGCATAGTATACATAGAACACATAGTTTTTGAGTTTCCTTCAGTTTTCTATGTTCTTTATGTTTCCTATTGTGGCCTACCACGTCCGGCTCAGGAGGATGTGGTTAAACTTTGGTCTGAATTTTACGTTTACTATTGTTTTTTACCTAACGCAAACATGGTTGGGTTTTTCGCCAAATCGAATGCATTCTCACGCCAATCAACAATTGCGCGCGTATTGATGTGTTCATCGGGCAATGTCAGGTTCGTTGCAACACACAAATACGTATCGTCGCTCAATTCATTCAATAAATCGTCCAGAACGTGCATATTTCTAAACGGCGTGTCCATAAACAATTGTGTTTCGCCCGATTTGCGCACACGTGCTTCCAAATCTTTCAATCGACGAACGCGTTCCTTTTTATCTTTCGGCAAATAACCGTGGAAGGTAAATTGTTGTCCGTTGAAACCGCTTCCGATCAAGGTAAGCAGGATAGAACTTGGTCCAACCATCGGGCTTACACGAATATTGTGTTCATGCGCCAGGGCCGTTAAAACAGCTCCCGGATCTGCAATTCCCGGACATCCGGCTTCGCTCAACACTCCTACATTCTCACCGCTTTTCAATAAACGAATCAATCCCATTAATTCCGGAGCTGCCGTATTTTTATTCATGATCACAAATTCGGAATCATCAATCGGGAACGAACGGTCGATTTTGCGGAGAAATCTTCTGGCCGATTTGATTTCCTCAACCGCGAAATGACGCAATTGAATAGCTGTTTCGGCCACTGCGGGTGGAATGATATTATCTAATTGTTCGCCGCCAAGCGTATTGGGAATTAAAAACAGGGTTCCTGTTGCCATACTGTGAGTTTCTCCTAAGTGTTAATTGTTGAATCCTGCATTGCGCAGAAAGGCATTTGTGGTATTGTCGAGCAATTCGATCACGCGTCGAAAATCATGCTCGTTTCCGTAATAAGGATCGGGAACCTCGCGGTCTTCGCCCGGAAACAATTCATTGAGGTAAAGTGTGACTTTTGCTTTGTCTGCTTCATTTCTAGCCAAACGCATCACATTGGCCATGTTGCTTTTATCCATTACAAAAATGCGATCGAATCTATCGAAGTCAGCTTGTTCAAATTGTCGTGCACGCAAGTCTTCAATGGAAACACCGGCTTCTTTGGCATATTTGCGCATACGAGAGTCGGGTTGTTTGCCTACATGATAATTGGCAGTTCCGGCCGAATCTACTTCGAGCGGGAGTCCGTTTTCCAGAATGCGGTGACGCAACCATCCGTCGGCCATCGGAGACCGGCAGATATTGCCCAAACAAACCATTAAAATGCGCATTGTGTTACCTTATTGCAATACTTTACTTATGGTTGCAAAGATAACATCTTTTTATGATCGCAAAATCTTCGTTGAATGTTACCATTCGTCCGCTTAAACAAGAAAAATATTCATTTAACATATTTTTAATCCAACCATGTAAACCATATGTATCATATAGTCGTTACATTTAGTATAAACCTCAACACAAATAAACAGCCATGAGACAATTGAAAATCGTCAAGCAAGTGACCAACCGCGAAACCGCTTCGCTGGATAAGTATTTGCAAGAAATAGGACGGGTAGAATTGATTTCAGCGGAAGAAGAAGTTGAATTGGCACGTCGTATCCGTACAGGTGACAAACGTGCATTAGAACGTCTTACAAAAGCAAATCTTCGTTTTGTGGTTTCAGTATCGAAGCAGTATCAAAATCAAGGGTTGTCTTTACCCGATTTGATCAACGAAGGTAACCTGGGATTGATCAAGGCAGCTGAACGTTTCGACGAGACAAGAGGATTTAAGTTTATTTCATATGCCGTTTGGTGGATCCGTCAATCGATTTTGCAGGCTTTGGCCGAACAAGCACGTATTGTACGTTTACCGCTCAATAAAATCGGTACGATTAATAAAATTAACCGCGCATACAGCGAGTTGGAACAGTTATACGAACGTCCACCTTCAGCAGATGAGTTGGCCGAGCATTTGGAATGTTCTACCGAAGAAGTTCGTCAGTCGCTCGCCAACACGGGTCGCCACGTTTCGATGGATGCTCCATTGATTGACGGAGACGAATCTTCGTCAAGTATGTATGATGTATTGCCGAATGATTCACTTCCTGGTCCTGAAATGGATCTGAACAAAGAATCGCTTCGAAAAGACATCGAACGTTCGTTGGCAACATTAACGGGTAGAGAAGGTGATGTGGTACGCTTGTACTACGGCTTGAATGGAAAACACCCGTTGACTTTAGAGGAAATAGGCGATTTGTTTGATTTGACACGCGAACGTGTTCGTCAGATCAAAGAAAAAGCAATTCGACGCTTGAAACACACGTCCCGAAGCCGGATGCTCAAAACATACCTAGGTTAAGCGGGATCGACATCGTTGATAAGTCGAACAGGTTTGAATCGAGGAACGCTAAAGAATTGATCCGTTAATTCATGAAGGCGTTCCTTTACTTTTTGCTGTGGTGCCGACACTTCAATCTTCAACATAATTTCCTTTAAATAATAATTCTGAATGCGGGCAATTGCCGGAAATTCCGGACCGATAACACGTTCGTGAAACACGCCTTTCAACAATTTCCCGAAATGGTCGGCTGCTTCGTTGACCAAATCACGGTCTTTGTGTTTGAGAGTGAAAATAATGAGTTTGTAGAACGGCGGATAATGAAAATTGCGTCGTTCTATGAGTTCGTTTACCGCAAAATCAAGGTAATTGTGTTCCACCACTTTTTGAATCACCCAATGATCCGGATTTCCGGTTTGAATGATCACTTTTCCGCGTTTGTTGCGTCTTCCGGCACGTCCCGCAACCTGACTCATCAGCTGAAAAGAGCGTTCAAAGGCCCGGAAATCGGTTTTGTTGAGTAATAAATCGGCATCCAAAATCCCAACCAGACCAACGTGATCAAAATCGAGTCCTTTAGCAACCATTTGGGTTCCGATCAAGACGTCAATTTTTTGTTGTTCAAAATCGCTGATCAACTGTTGGTAGCTGTTTTTGTTGCGTGTCGAATCAAAGTCCATACGCGCAATTTTTATATCCGGAAGTAACAACGCCAAATCATCTTCGATTTTTTCTGTCCCGAAGCCGAGCATTTTCAAGCGATTACTGCCACATGCCGGACACGTTCCAATTGGCGGAATATGATAACTGCAATGATGACACTTCAACAAATTGGTTTGCTTGTGATAGGTGAGAGTGGTGTCGCAATTCTTGCAATTGGGGTTATAACCGCACATCTCGCACGCCCAGATAGGAGTGTATCCACGGCGATTTTGAAAGAGGATAATTTGTTCTTTTCGTTCGAGCGCGGCTGTCATTTCTTCAATTAAGAAACGTGAAAAATGTCCCTGAACGGTTTTGTTGATGCGTTCTTTTTTCATATCCGCACAACAGATTTCGGGCAATTTCACGGCAGAAAACCGCTCGTTCAATTCCACATAACCGTATTTCTCTTCTCGAACGTTTTGATATGATTCAATAGCCGGAGTAGCCGATCCTAACACGGTTTTCGCTTTGAATAAACCGGCAAGTACAATAGCAGCATCTCTTCCGTTGTAACGCGGCGACGGATCGTGCTGTTTAAACGAGCTTTCGTGTTCTTCATCCACAATGACCAGTCCGAGTGCTTGAAAGGGCAGGAAAACGGCAGAACGCGCTCCGATAACGATTCTGAATTGTTGCAAGTTGTTCTCAACGACCTTCTGCCAGATTTCAACCCGTTCATTGGCGTTGAAGCGTGAGTGATAGACACCGATTTGCTGACCGAAATAAGCTGCCAATCGATGAATCAGTTGAGTTGTCAAGGCAATTTCAGGTACAAGATACAACACTTGTTTTCCCTGGTTCAATGCCTCTTGAATCAGATGAATGTAGATTTCGGTTTTTCCCGAACCGGTAATTCCGTGAAGCAATACGGTATTCTTGTGCTCGAATTGCTCGTAAATGCTATCCAGGGCTTTGTTTTGCGGATCAGAAAGCACCGGAAATGAAAATGCCGAGCTATCATTTGCTCCCAAACGCGAAATTTCACGACGTTCAATGCGCAATACGCCTCGTTTTTCTAAGGTATTTATAGCAGAAAGGGAACAGCCTTTTTCTTCCAAATCTTTGCGAAGAATAGGAACAGCTTTGTGTTGATCGAATCCTCCCAATTGCAAGAGCGTCAAAATCACTTGCTCTTGTTTGGTGCTCGATTTTTTTGTTCCGATCTCCGAAAGCAGAAAATTGAGTTGCTCTTCATCCGCATAGGTAGTTTCCAAGAGAACAAATAAGCCCGTTTTGGGAGTGAATTTATCGTTGACTTCTTCTTTTGAAAACACAATTCTGCGCTCGATCATTCGTTTGATAATCGGCTGTATGGTTTTGATACCGACAATTTCGGAGATCTCTTTCAAGTCGAGTGTATCTTGCACGGTAAGTGCTTCCACAATCAGCCATTCGCGGTCGTCGAGCGTGGTATTTTTTTCATCAAAGTCGGGGTGAAGTACAATTTTTGTTTCACTCGCCAGTTTAAAATTTGCCGGTAATGCCGCATTCATCACATCACCGATGGGTGACATGTAATAGGCGGCAATCCATTTCCAAAAGCGGTATTGAACGGCTGTAATCAAAGGTGTGTCATCCAATACATGCTCGATGTATTTTGCCTGATAAACGGTTGGAACTTCTTCGTGAATGCGTGTTACCAGAGCGGTGTACAATTTTCCTTTGCCAAAAGGAACAATTACGCGTACAAAGGGTTTTAGCGCATCATTGAGTTCGAAAGGAACACGGTACGTAAATTCCTGACTCAGCGCTATAGGAATGATAACATCAACAAAAAGCGTTTGGCGTTCACTCATAGTGTAAAAGTAGCATATTCCTAGCTAAATGGTGACTGGAATTCCCACAGATGCACAAATTTTCGCGCTCCTAACGGCAGCGCTAATGTTACATAACAATTATAATTAAATTCAGGCGAGGGCGCTAGCCGAGTTAGCCTAAGGCATCTGTGGGAGAAATAACACATTGGTTATCCGATACGGGCGCTAAGACTTTTCGTGGGGGATGTAAAACAAAAAACCGCCCCGATTTATGGATCGGAACGGCTTTTTTTTGAGTGCTTTTTAGTGTTAGTTACAGATATAACTTAACGATGCGGCAATATCCGAAGGATGATCACTGCAGAATAAATAATTTCCGGTGATCGGACCAGTACACAATTCTTTGGTAGAGTTATTATCAATGGCGCGGTAATACGGCAATGCATTTACCCATTCAGGTTTTTCTTGCTTCACTGTACTTCTGGCAGAAAACAAACCTATAGCGCGTCTTCCGTCGCTCGTTGTAATATTGGTAAATGTTGGTTTGTTTTGTGCCAAGCCTGATGACGGTTTGTTGAGCAAAATGTACTTGTTCAAATCATCTGATCCACCGGTTGCAATGATCTGAATACGCGAAAGCTGACGGTCATCAATCGTAGGATCGTTTTTCGTGCAATTATCGCGAATGAGTTCGTAGAAAATTTGACCGTTGGCGTAGAACGGTGTGTTGCCTGTATTGATTTGCGATCCGTTCAATTCACCCAATTTCCAGGTAAATGATTTCTCTGTCGGAACACCGGCGCGGTATTCATCAAAGAAGATTTTTAAACGAAGATCCA
>JBILJP010000231.1:0-8286 GCA_044377135.1 Fluviicola sp. | reverse complement strand
ACCACTTCATTTTTTTAAACAGCGGTTCAGGAATATGGCGAATGATAAACATGATTGGTCGCCAAAGGGCTTTTACATACACAATGGAACGTTTCCCTTTTAAACTGTGTCGAACGATTACCTCGGCAACTTGTGCCGGCGAAGCAGTTAGTTTTGCAGGTAAAGGCATGTGAGCGGTCATTTTGCTGGCAATAAATCCCGGTCGAATGGTCAACACCCGCACACCATGTGGATTCAGATAATTTCTCATGCCGGATAAATAGGTATCAAAACCCGCTTTTGCAGCGCCGTAAACCACCGTTGATGCTTTTCCGCGAACGGCAGCTACCGAGCTTACGCCCACCAAAACACCGTGACCTTTTAGCTTGAATTGTGCCGCGAAATACGATGCAATTTTCGCCTGAGCGGTAAAGTTGACGGTTATCACTTCATCGAGTTCTTCACCCGAAACAGAACGGCCATTATCGCCTAATCTTCCGGCAGTGAATAACACAATCTCCGGATTCAAACCAGCTAAAACGCCTAAATCGAATTGCCGTAAATCGAGTTGGATGATCTGAAAACCTTCCGTTGGAAGTTCGTTGGTTTTGTGACCGACCAATACCACCTCGTACCCCAAATCGCGGTAACGGGTTGCGCATTGCAGTCCAACCTCTGAGTTGGCACCTATAATGACGATTTGTTGCTTCATGTGTGGAACTAAATTAAGTCGTTTTCCCAATAAGGTTGTGAGTCCCGAAGGATTTATTTCGTGAATAACCGTTTTCAACTGCCCGGATGTCGGATACATGCGTTCAAATTGATGCGGTTGCAACAAGGCATCTTTTGCCAGGTAAATACGTCCGCCAAAACGCGCTATCAATTCATCTAATTCGGCAATCATGGCAATCAGTTCGGGTTGAAACCCAAAATCGAGCGCCAGCGAATAACCTTCCAACGGAAACGAAACAATTCCCGGTGAAACAAGGTCGCCATGTCGTTTTAAGACAGATAACAGCGGCTTACATCCATGCGATTCGATGCAACGGAAGATTTCTTCAAACTGCTCAACAGCGTTTGCTTTGGGTAAAACAAACTGGTATTGCACAAACCCTTTTCGGCCGTATAACCGATTCCAATGGGCAATTCCGTCGAGCGGAAAAAAGTACTCAGAAACCGATGCCGTTTTGTTTTTCAACATGGTGCGCTTGTACCGTTTATTGTAGATTTTCATCAGAAACGGGTACACGAACCTGATTCCTGTTTTAGGAATGCTAATTTTCGGTTTCGGTAATTGAAAATCGGGGTGAGCAGTTGATTTTTCATTCTCAAAATCTGCTTCTAGCAAGAGGTACGATTCAGGATTTAAAAAATCGAGCCAGCCTACTGCAAATTCGTTTTTCGAACCGTTCAACGCAGAAAGTAACGCATCAAATCGGGAAAATGCCGTTGCTTGTTGCTTCAGCCTGGTTGATTTTAGCGGTTCCAACCGAAAACAAACTTCAAGAATGACTCCCGTAAGTCCCATTCCGCCAATGGTTGCACAAAACAAGGTACTGTTTTCAGTTGGCGAACAATGAACTGTTTCGCCGGAAGGCAATTGAATTGTCATGTTGGTAATCCACCGACCGATAGTTCCGTTGACAGGATGATTTTTTCCGTGAACATCGGCCGCCACCATTCCGCCTACGGTAACAAATTGTGTTCCGGGAATTACCGGAAAGAAAAAACCGTTGCGAACACAGATTTCCACTACATCTTTCAATAAAAAACCGCTACTTACGGTTAATTCGCCGTTGGTGACAGCACCTATTTCGCGGTGATCGAGCATGGAAATCATCCGGTCATTCAAACACGCGTCACCGTAACTTCGACCGTTTCCACGAATGCCTTTTCCCCGCAAATCTGTTCGATTCGACTGATACGACTCAAGGGCTACGCGCACCCAAGGTCTGTTATTCCAACCTGACAACTTTCTATTTTCCATAAAGCACCCAGGCAAAAATAATGATCCAGGCAATGCACGTTGCTACCAATAACCGATCGAAAAACAATAGTTTGAATGCGTCTTTGTGCGGAAATCGAACAGTATTCCGATCAAAACATACCAAGGCAAACACCACTAACGGAAGCGTGAGTAAAATCCAGTAATCGTGTTGCAACTGATCGCTAATCAAGTGTAATAAATAGGCCGTATAGCCTGACCCGATCAACACCAATAACAGCTGATTGATCAATCGGATGGGTAATTTTGCATAGACATGAACCGTTGGTCGCACAACCAATCCTTCTTCCTGAAAGTACAACACATCACTTCTCCGTTTCAGCAACAACAGATAAACGGCAATAAGCGTTACGAGCGACAACAACCACCCGCTCAGGTACACATTGGCCACCAAACCACCCATCAGCAACCGAATGTAATAACCCATTACCAAAATCATGATATCAAGTAGCGCAATGCGTTTCAGGTACATGCTATACAGGATATTCAAACTGAGATAGATTGCTCCTAAAATGGCGGCTTTGTAGTGCATAACGATCAACGTAGAAAACGACACCATTAACAAAACAATGATTGTGACAAGCGTGAATTGTGCTGAAAAAGCACCCGAGGCTACTAATCGGTGACGTTTGTTGGGGTGTAATCGATCCCATTCCCGATCGCGCAAGTCATTGATCAGATAAACAGCAGAAGCCAGTAAACTGAACGCGATGGTGGTAATCGACAATTCCAAGATCAATTGTGGTTTCCATTGTAAACCCGCGAAAAATGCAGGAACAAAAATCAATAGGTTTTTCAACCATTGCAGGCAATTCAAGTACGTGACAGTTTTCTTCAATACCCAGTAAACTACGGAATTGGGATAAAGGTATAAGTTTTTTAAGTTTAATGAGTTCGACAGTTAGTTAGTTAGTTAGTTAGTTAGTTAGTTAGTTAGTTAGTTGGTTGGTTAGTTGGTTGGTTAGTTGGTTAGTTGGTTAGTTGGTTAGTTAACTTAAAAACTCATCAACTTAAAAAACTCAAGAAACTTAAAAAACTGACTAAACTCCAATAATTGGCAATAGACTCACCACATCGGGCAATTCGCTTAAGCTACGAATACGTTTCACGTTGCGCTCTTTTTTGTACTTGTGTTCGGGATCGAAATGAATGGCTGTCCAGCCGGCGTTGAGCGCGCCTATGATATCGGCTTTAAAATCGTCGCCTATCATAATGGCATGTTGTGGCAAACAATCGGTGCGGCGCATGGCTTCTTCAAAAATAGCACGATGCGGTTTGGTGGCACCTATTTCTTCAGAGCACAAAACGTGTTCAAAATACTTCGCCAAACCGCTGTTGGAAAGTTTGATATGCTGCACTTCTTTGAAACCGTTGGTAATGATGTGCATGCGGTAACCTTCTTGCTGAAAGAATTGCAATACTTCCAAGGCCTGCGGAAACAATTGCGTTTGGAACGGCGAAAGTTCAATGTAACCATTGCTCATTTTGTCGGAAACGGCTTTGTCGTTGATACCGTGATACGAAAGGGCTTTTTCAAACCGGCTATTGCGCAGTTCTTCTTTGTTGATTTTTCCTTTTCCGTAGGCATTCCACAACTCGGCATTGATGCGAATGTAGGTATGGTGAAAATGGTTGAAATGCTCGATGTGCGCACCCAATTCCAACTCTTCATACAAGTGTTGCAATGCGCGCTTGGAATTGGCTTCAAAGTCCCACAACGTGCGATCAAGATCAAAAAATAACTGACGTATTTTCATTAGAAAAGCATCTTCACCAAATAAGCGATTCCGGTTGTGACACCACCGTTTATAAAGGTTCCGGCCACAATAAGGGGAAAGGTGCGTTTTTCTTTTCCGTAAAATTTAGCGGCAATGATGGTGCCAATCGGAACGGATAAAAACAAAGGAGCATACATGGAAACGCCAATAATACCCAAACGGCGTTTGATCCGCACAATGAATTTATTCATTCCGGTAAATTTTCGTTTGGGTTTCAGCGGAATTCCCGTTTCAATAGAAATCCGAACCAACTCTTTGCGTTTTTTATGCGCCCGAATCATGAAAAATTCACTGGAAAAATAAAAAATGGTTGCACTGAAAAGAGCTCCGGAAACGCATGAAACGTATGTTTCAAGAAACGATAAACCGGCAGCTGGTCCGCCAAAAGGAGTGAATAAAAACTTGATGGTTGAAAAACCAAAAAACGTGAGGTATAGGTGCCAGTGCATAGTTTCTTAACTTAACATTTTACACCAAAAGCCAAATCACCTGCATCGCCCAAACCAGGTACGATATACGACTGAGCGGTTAACTCACGATCAATTGCTCCCACCCAAATGGTAGCAGTTTCAGGTAAGTGTTTTTTTACATATTCCAGTGCTTCCGGAGCAGCAATAGCCGCCACGATATGCACTTTTGCAGGTTTCCCTTGTTTCAGCAATGCTTTGTAAACCATCACCATTGAACTACCGGTGGCAAGCATCGGATCTGAAATAATGAGGGTTTTTCCATCCAATTCAGGAGCCGCCAGGTATTCAACATGAATGTCAAAATCTTCTGCCGTTGTGTGCTTACGGTAAGCCGACACAAAAGCACTTTCCGCACGATCAAACACATTCAATAACCCTTGATGCATGGGCAAACCCGCTCGCAAGATAGTAGCCAATACCGGTTGTTGTTTCAACAAAGGCACATTAGCTTCACCCAAAGGGGTTGTTACATCTACCATTTCATAATCGAGGTGTTTCGATAGCTCATACGCCATTACTTCGGCTACGCGCTCAAGATTTCTGCGAAATCGCAACGGATCTTGCTGAATGGTACAATCTCTCAGTTCTGCCAAAAAGGTAGAAAAAATAGACGGGGAAAGACTCAAATTATGAACCATGGGAGTGCTGTTGTTTTGGTTTTTAAAGATAGTTCAAAAAAGGATTCCAAATAGTAATCACTTAACTGTAAAAGCCAAAAAATGTTGTTTCTATCAATCCAATGGTTTTTCACTATTTAATCGCGGGCACAAACTGATTGCAAATTTGCAGATTACAGATTGGCAGATTACGTCCAATCTGTAATCTGCAAATCTTTAATCTGCTCATCTGTCGGAGATCATAAATGAGGATTCTTTAACTAAAATAATCACCGGATTGCCCCGTCTAAACCAAACGGAAGCAGTAATTTTGCAGCATGGCAAGTCAAACCAAAATGGACACCCGCGTTTTTTGGCGCTTACTGAAGTTTACCAAACCGTATCGCGGTAAGTTGATCTTCGCCTTTTTGTGTGCACTCACTCTGGCTTTGCTTTCCCCGATGCGCCCGTTGCTGATTGTGTACATCGTGAGCAAATACGTAATTGAAGCCAAGGACGGCTATCATTTTGCCTTATGGACCTTGCTTGTTTTCGGGATGTTATTTGTGGAGGCAATTCTGCAATTTTTGGCAACCTATTTTAGCAATCTACTAGCGCAATCGGTCATTCGCGATATCCGTGTGAAAGTCTTTTCGCACATCACCACTTTCCGCATGCGCTATTTCGATAAAACCCCTGTTGGAAATTTGGTGACCCGCGTGGTTTCAGATATCGAAGCCATTTCGGAGGTCTTTTCATCCGGATTGATTGATATCATCAGTGATTTGCTGATGTTGGTGGTGATTATTGTGGTGATGTTTGTGATCAACTGGCAACTGACCGCTTTGGCATTGCTTCCGGCGTTGATTCTCATTTATGCCACCCGCGTATTTGCCCGCGCCATGCGTAAGTCGTTTCAACAGGAAAGCATTCAGGTAAACCGACTTAACACCTTTGTTCAGGAACGAATCACGGGTATGAACATTGTGCAATTGTACGGTCGTGAAGAAGTGGAATACAACGCTTTTGAGGAAATCAATAAAGATCACCGACAAGCACACATCAACGCAGTTTGGGCCTTTTCGATTTTCTTCCCGGTTGTAGAATTCCTCAGTTCGTTTTCAACAGCGTTTCTGATTCTCTGGGGCGCTTATGTGTTCACAGGTCCGGTGGTTCCCGAGCAAAATGTGTTTCTTGACATCTTCGCTTTTTCAATGTGGATTGGTATGATGTACCGCCCTATTCGTCAGTTGGCAGATAAGTTCAACATTCTTCAACGTGGCGTTGTGCGGGCTGAGCGTGTGTTTCAAATCATCGATACCGAAGAACACGTGCAGGAATCAGGAACTGTGGATGATTGCGATTTTCAGCAAGCCTTGCGTTTTCACAATGTTTCGTTTGCTTATACCGAAGATCAACCCGTTCTGAAAAACATCAATCTCACCATCGAACCGGGAAAAACCGTGGCCTTTGTGGGTGCAACCGGAGCCGGAAAAACGTCGATTGTGAACCTCTTGGGACGTTTCTACGAATACCAATCGGGCGAGATTTACATTGGCAACCACGAATTGCGCACCATCAAAATGGATTACCTGCGCAAAAACATTGCTATTGTTTTACAAGATATTTTCCTGTTTTCTGATACCGTTCACAACAACATTACGCTCGGAAATCCGGACATTACGCGTGAACAGGTCATTGAAGCTGCTAAAGCCGTTGGTGCCGATCATTTCATCCAATTACTTCCCGGTGGGTATGACTATCAAGTAGGCGAACGCGGTGGTGTGTTGTCGGTTGGTCAGCGACAGTTGTTGGCTTTTATTCGGGCTTATGTTTACAATCCGCACATTCTGATTTTGGATGAAGCTACTTCGAGTGTAGACAACGAATCGGAAGAACTGATTCAGAAAGCAACCGCAAAACTCACACAAGGAAGAACCTCTATTGTTATTGCCCATCGACTTTCAACTATCCAACAAGCCGATACCATTGTGGTACTCGACAAAGGTGAGATCAAGGAAATGGGAACCCACGAAGAACTGCTATTACACGACGGCTACTACAAACGTTTATTTACCATGCAATTTGCACGATCATGACAACTCAACAACTCTTAGGGTTAAAAATAGGTGGCGTTCCCGAACACTTTAATCTTCCGTGGCGCTTAGCTATTGAAGAAGGAAAAATGCGGGATATCGGTTTGGATCTTCATTGGAGTGATATGAGTGGCGGTACCGGGCAAATGATTCGTGGACTGGAAACAGGCTCCATTGATATTGCCGTTTTGCTCACCGAAGGAATTACCAAAGCCATCTTGCAAGGATTGGACGCGAAAATTATGCAAGTCTATGTGGTTTCACCGTTATCATGGGGAATTCACGTACCGTATGATTCAACCATTGCAACAAACGCCGATCTTGAAAATCAAACCTTTGCTATTTCAAGAGAAGGATCGGGTTCGCATTTGATGGCTTATGTAATGGCCGACAACGAAGGCTGGAACCTGGATCAATTAAAATTCAACGTTATCGGTGATGTCTATGGTGGTTTGTGGGCATTGAAACACAACGAAGCGCAAGCCTTTTTGTGGGAGAAATACACCACTTTTCCGTTTGTAGAGCAACAGAAATGCCGCTGGATTGGAGATGTAGTAACTCCATGGCCGTGTTTTGTGATTGCTGTACGAAATGAAATAGCCGATCAACACGGAGCTATTTTAAAGGAGATGTGTACGGTTGTCAATGAAAAGGCTCAGGAAATCAAATTGAGCACAGATACAGTTGAAATTATCAGTTGGCGCTATAACTTGCGTTCTGATCAAGTTGGTAAATGGCTCGAACAAACCGATTGGAATTACAAAGGAATCGAATATCCGTTGGCGTTCGAAAAAACCATTCAATACTTATTGAAACTCGGATTATTGACGGCTGAAGAAGCCGAGAATTGGCGGGAGAAACTCTTTGTTTAAATGATGTTTGATGTTGAATTTTTGATGTTTGATGAGGCTTGTCCTAAAAATCAAAATCTTAGAAAGCAGTCTCAAATTATTGACTGAAGGTAAAGCTATAGTTAAGAGAAATACCTAATCTAAAATCAAGCATCAAAAATTCAACATCCTATTGGTTTTTCCATCGTTCCTGATCTTCCCAGTTGTATTCGCCTTGTCTGCGCTGTTTACGTAAGATTTTTTTCTGGCGTTTTTCGTTGCGTTTCACACTTTTACGCGCAGATTTACTTTGCATTTTCCAATACGCTTTCTTGGCTTTCTTTAATTCACGTTTTGATGCCTTGGCTTGCTTTTTGCGCTTTTTGGCCAATTGTTTTTCGGCTTCTTCAACAGTAGCGGGTGTACCTTCGGGACCAGTACTTCTGCAGGCGGTAGAATTTAACACCACACACAATAGAAATAGATGAAAAAACGTTCTTATCTTCATAGTCTTAAAACTCGCATATGCGTT
>JBILJP010000230.1:0-8299 GCA_044377135.1 Fluviicola sp. | reverse complement strand
TGACAGCGATCGCGAAACCTGGATTTGTCCGCATTACCGTGGTTTGGATTATTACGATTCCAAACGCGATTGTTTTGTCAATTACCGGCCTACCGATCAATTTCCGAATCTCAATGCGCGAAATGCCGACTTATTTTCTTCGGTTATTGAAGACCGCAATGAGAAAGGATTGTTCTGGTGTGCGTCGCTCGACGGTTTATTTTCCTTTAACAAGCGCACCAAAAAATGGAAGCACTTTCCGGTAAAAGAATCTGCCTTTTTGGAAGCGTTCACGCCAATCGGGTTTGAAGGAGCAATGCGGTGCCTGGAGCAAGATGGTAAGGGAAATCTGTACATCGGCACATGGGGCGGTGGATTGCTGTATTTCGATAAAAACCAAGGGCTGTACCGTCGCTTTATTTACCAGGAAGCCGAACCGCCAAGTGGTTTTAGAAACAATATTTCAGATCTCAAATGGCGCGATACACGTTACCTATATGTGTGCGCCACGAGCTATGAGTTTTTGTTGTTCGATACCAAAACAAAAGAATTCATTCATTATGATGATTCAGAAAAGTCGATCAACAAACCATATAGAATGGCGCGTTTCGGCAAACAAATTGCCATTGCCGGTACCGAAAACGGAATCTTCGTTCACAATGAATCATTGATATTCGGGAGACACGAGCGCTTTCCGTTCGACTTACAACAAATCGTATTTCATCCCACCGAAAAAGAATGGTTGGCAACCAACTCAAGCAATAACGGTGAGGCTTATTTCTACAAAAACGGCAAAGGAAGAGTGTATCAATTGTTTTCAGGACAACGAGACGATGAGTTTTTCTTTTCCAAGCCGCATTACATGGGGAAAAACGGATATGTAATCGTTGCTTCCGACAGAATTGTCAGTTTCGACCCGAAAACGGGCATGCGTGAATTGGCCTTTTTTGATCAGTTTAAGAACAAGGTGCGTGCGCACGCAACAATGCCGATATCTTCTTTTAACGATGGTGATTCAGTACTATGGATTGGAACAAAATATGGTGGGATGCTCCATTATTCCTTTAATACCGGAAAATTAACCTTGCTTCAGAAGGATAAACAGCATCCGTCAAACGGACCATTGCACGATTCGTGGTTTTTTTGTTTTGCTCAATATGAATCCACGCTTTATTACGGTTACGAAGAAGGAATTGGCGCCATTGATTTGAAAACAAAAACGTTCTTTAAACCCGATTTTGCCGAAATGCTCCCGCGCGATCAGATACGCAGCATGACCATTGATAAAAATGGAATGTTGTGGGCTGGAACCATGGCGAATGGCGTGTTGGTAGTAGCTATTCCGTATAAAAAGGTTGTTCGGCACATCACCGCAAAAATGGGCTTACAAAACCAGCGTGTTGATCAATTGTTGTTTGATAAACACAATCAGGTTTGGGTACTCAATCCGAGTTGTGTGGCCATTATCAATCGTACGGATTACCGTATTCAATCACTTGAAAACCAAAATGGAATGACCGGAATTTACGGCGTTCATCTGCACCACAATTACTTGTATTTTTTGCAGAACAGTGGTTTTGTGGTGAGTAAATCGGGGGTGAAATTGCCGCACATCAATGTCCCGAAACCATATATTCAACGCGTTAGAGAATTGAACGATCAGCCGTTTACTGAAAACAAATCGGTATTCGATTTTTACCAAAACAACCTTGGTTTTGAATTCGGTGTGCTCGACTACTCCAACAGTTTGAACAACTTTGTGAGTTACCGTTTGAAAGGATTGGAGCAAAACTGGCACAGCGGTAACGGAAAAGACGAAGCAACCTATTACAATCTTCCGGGCGGAAAATATGTGTTTCAGGTAAAAATAATCGAAGATGGTCGTTCGTATATTGCGGCATATTCGTTTGAAATTATTCCGCCATTTTGGAAACGTTGGTGGTTTATCATGATCACCGCGATGCTGATTACGGCAGGTATTTGGTTTTACATCCGATTACGTATCAGAAGGGTAGAAAGCACCGAGCGCATGCGCACCGAGTTCAACCGACAAATCAATGAAATGGAATCGAAAGCCTTGCGTGCGCAGATGAATCCGCATTTCTTGTTCAATAGTTTAAATTCCATCCGATTGTTTATTCTGAAAAACGAAGTAGAAAGTGCATCGGATTACATTGCCAAGTTCTCGAAACTCCTTCGGATGATCCTGAATCACTCGCGGCAAGATATGATCACGGTTTACGACGAAGTTCAAACCCTGAAGCTTTATCTTGAATTTGAACGATTGCGTTTCGATAAAGGATTTGAATTTGATTTGCAAATAGACGGACAGGCCGTTCTCGACTGTTATCTTCCGCCGATGATCATTCAACCCTTTGTTGAAAACGCCATTTGGCATGGATTAATGCCTCGGCCTGACGATAAAGGGTACATTCATGTTTCGTTCCGGAAAGAAGACGGACATTTACTTGTAAGCGTGCGTGATAACGGCATAGGACGGCAAAAAGCGCGCGAGAATGACCGAAAAGCTTCCCTGAAAGAAGGATCGGTAGGTTTACAAATCACCAAAGAACGTTTGCGCACACTCACACGCCGAACGGGCAGGTTAAATGACTTTGCAATCATGGATTTATACGATGATAATCAGCAACCTATCGGAACTTTGATTAAATTGAACTTTGAAATAGAAGAAAAATGAAATTAAGAGCAATACTTGTTGACGATGAAAAACACAGTTTGGAAACAACTTCTATTCTGATTCGCAAATTTTGTGCGGATGTTGAAATCATTGCCGAACTCAATCAACCTATAGAAGCGGTAGAAGTGATCAATCGCGAAGAACCGGATTTGTTGTTTTTGGATATTTCCATGCCACAAATGAACGGTTTCGAACTCTTGAATGTGCTCTCTTACAAAGATGCCGATGTGATATTCACCACCGCTTACGACGAATATGCATTGGAAGGATTTAAACATGGTGCAACTCACTATTTGGTAAAACCCATAGAAGCTTCAGATTTGGTAGAAAGTGTGCAGCGTGTAAAAAAGAAGCGTCTGGAAAAAAAGCAACAAACTGCGAATAGTGTAGGGTTGAAGCCTAAAATTCCGATTTCTTCGCTCAACGGTATCGAATTGATTGAAGTAGAACAAATCATTCGCTGTGAATCGGATGGAAATTATACCACGATTGTACTTCCAACCAGAAAAATAACGGTTTCCAAGACCTTAAAGGAAATTGAAAAACAGTTGGTTGATTTCCCGTATTTCTTCCGATTGCACAATTCACATTTGGTGAATCTAAATCATGTAGCCAAATACATTCGTGGTGAAGGCGGTTCTGTCATTCTCACCAACAACGAAGAGATTGGCGTTTCGCGCAGCAAGAAATTTGAGCTTCTTGAGGTGTTGGGGATAAACTAAGATGATTTGGAGCTAATTCGTTACAGTTCGTCAAATACTCATCGAATCTTGGATTTTACATATTTCGATTAAGTCGTTTACTTAGAAGCATTAACTTTACAAAAAAAAGAAGGTATGAAAATATTGTTACTCTCCCTGATGTTAATCATTTCATCTGTTGTTTCTTACGGACAAAACGGATTATTGAAAACAATTGGCGGTGCTGCCAAAAACAAAGTAGAACAACAAGATTTTAATTCCACTCGTACCAATAAAGAGAAGTTGGATAATGAGGATCGTCCGAAAAGTTCACCGGCGCCTGCTCCATCTTCACGTTCGGCAGAACCTGCGGTAGATTCAGCTGAAATTAAAACTCCTGCTAACGTAAAAGGCGGTTCGTATGAAGATAGCTATACTTTTTCGCAACAATTGACCTATCAAATGGAAGATTTACAGAATCCGAAAAAGGAAAAAATAAACATGACTTATTTTTATAGTGAGAATGCAATAATGTCATTAACTCCGGAACACGATATGTCGATGATTTTTGATTTTACGCACGAGTCAATGATCATGTTAAACGAGAAAGAAAAAAGTGCCATTGTAATGTCATCAAAAATGATGCAAGGTGCTGCGGCACGTCAAACAGAAAAGGCAGGCGATGTAAGTGTAACCAAAACCGGAAAAACCAAAAAGATTTTAGGTTATAACTGTGAAGAATACCTGATTCAAAGTGAAAAGAATAAATCGTTGGTTTGGATTACGACAGAAATCGGTATCGATTATGCGAAAGCAAGCAGAGCAATGGGCGGACAAAAAGGTTCCGCAACAGGTTCTGCCGATTTTGATGGAAAAGGCCTGATGATGGAAATGACCGGATTTGATAAAAAAGGAGTAGAGGAAACGCACATGATTATGACAGAATACAAAGAAGAATCTACCACAAAATCATTGAGCGCCTATACTATTACGGCAATGTAGTTTACAACGTAAAATCAAACGGATCGGGGAATTGATACTGATATCCCAATCGTATTGATTTTTCACTATTGATTAGTTTGGATTCACCCGAAACATCATTAAATAACGGAGGATCAAGTTCCAGTTTTCCGGCCATCCATGTGTAAAATTCACCGCGAGCTGGGTGTTCAGGCGAACAACCATTGATCATTTCACCCCATAAGTGATGTTCAATTACATGTTCGATCAATCCTACGGCATCTTGTTGGTGAATGACATTGATCGGTTGATTGGCAGCGTAAACCGTTCCGCTTTTGATCATATTCCGCACCGGATGTCTGTTGGGGCCTATAAGTCCGGCCAAACGAACAATTGTTAAACGATCTCCGAGTAGATTTCGAAGTGCGTGTTCGGTTTTGTGAATACGGTGTGTACTTTCCACGTCATACACGATGTTTTCTTCCACACAAGTTCCGCTTTTCACTTCATACACACTTGTTGAACTGGTGAGAATTACCTTGCAATCAGAAGAGATATAGGCACAAACCGCCAAACAATCTTTGCTGTACTGTTCATCTGAACTGCGACTTGGCGGGAAGGCCAAAACGACAACATCTGCTTGCTGGAAGTACTCTTTTATTTCACGGGTTGCGGGCGGATAGCTAGCTAAGTGATAATTCAATTTATGCAAGGCGTTGATGGACCGACGTGTTCCTACAACCCGATTTCCTTTTTCAGCTAACGAGCTAGCCAGCGGACTTCCCAACCATCCAGTTCCTACAATGACACAATTCATGTAGCGAAAATAGGGGTTTTTAAAATCATCTTCATTACTGGCCGTGTCGAATTTTTAAGCAATCATTTTTTTCAAACGGGGGGATAAGAGTATGTTTTTAATTCACAGATAATCAGAAATTAACCTGTACTTGAGTATTTTTTTTGAAAATTAACCTAAAATTGATTAGTAATTAATCATTAAATGACTATATTTGTATCAACTTAATATTAATCATTATTCACTATGAAAACAATCAAACTTGTTTTAACAGTCCTTGCGCTGATGTTGACGTCCTTTTCGTGGAGTCAGGTATTTCTTAATCTCGAAGAGATTGCCCAAACCGATAGCAATGAGTATACACTCGTTGTAACGGTCGAAAATTTACCTCCCGGATCGGTAATAGCACGGCTCTATAACGGCCCGACTTATAATTTGGATAGTACTATAGAAGTAGCTCAAGGAGACACATTGTATAATTTTGACTGCGCGCATCAATGGATCAATGTATACTACGACAGTAAATTAATTGCTTCTGGGACCAAAGATAAAGAAGATGTAGCCGTAAACCCGGTATTGAACAGTTATACGTTGCCCACTACACGAGCATCTCGAAACGGAACCATGACTGTTACATTTGATCGTGATGTACCACAATCGTCGTTTTCCGTTTGGAATTTTCATAATGCTTATGAATATCCAACTTCAACCACCGACCAACGGACTTATGTAGTTAGTGGAATGGAAATGGGAATGTACCTTTTTGACATTTATGTAGATGAGATTGATCCTGAAGTTCATTTTATCCAGTTTGGTTCGTTTTTGGGTGATCCTGCCGAGCGACCAAATGGTAATTTGAATCTGAATTTTGTTTATCCCGTAAACATGCAAAGTTTTAACGATTCCTGTAATGCATCTGTAGTGTTTGATGAGTCAACAGCTGTTGGAAAAGTCACTTATGAATGGGATACACAATTCGGTTTTCCCGATACAAATGCGGTAGATAATTTGTGTCCGGGGCGTTATACGTTTTTGGCGGAAGATGAAGCCGGAAATAGTTCTATCGGTCGTTTTTTTATTGAAGGCGTTTCTACCGAAGTGTTTACTTATCAAGCAGACGCAGGGCCCGCTATGGACACTGTTTTCAGTTATTCTTGGGACTGCAACTTTGACTATAATGCTCCAATCGATTCTGTGCATACCCAAATAACCGGATTTTACAGTGAAGATATTTATGAATACTTATACCTGAATTATATTGTTTTTCAAGGAGGTGATTCGTTGATTGTTCCTTTGTATACTATTCGCGATACGACGATCGAAAATTTCAAATATATCCATCATACCTTTCGTTGTGTTACTGAGCCAGACGTTCATTATGTTAGTCGCAGTGCGAGTACTATTTTGTACGATATGCCCCCTCTTACCAGATCAATTGGATCAATGGAAGATGTGATGGTTATCTATCCAAATCCCGTTCAAGATGTATTCATGATCAAAGGATCGGTAACAGCCGGAGATGTAGTTGATCTATTTGGTAACAAGGTGTTGCATTTTACAGGTAACACAGTTGATGTAAGCGCTTTACCGAAAGGAATGTACATAGTACAATTAGAAGGACAATCGACTTGTCATCGAATTGTGAAGCAATAAATTTGTTGGTTGATCCCAAAGTAAAAGACTGTCTCAGATTATCCTGAGGCGGTCTTTTTTATTCCTCAAAATGTAGAAGAATTGTCAGGTTTTTCCCGCCATCATTGCGTATTTTTGTACCCAAAAAAAGGCATGTTCACAAAAGGGTTTGTTCGCTTGAATTGGGTCGCGTTGGTACTCATTTATTTGGTTGTTATTGCCGGAAGTTTTGTACGCATTACCGGAAGTGGTATGGGGTGCCCCGATTGGCCAAAATGTTTCGGAAGTTGGGTGCCACCCACATCGGCAAAACAATTGCCCGAGAATTACCGAGAAATCTACGGCGAAAAACGCGTCAAAAAAGTAGAGAAATTTGCGCGTTTCCTTTCTTCTATCGGGATGAAAGAAACAGCCGAGCAAATCAAGAAAGATCCTGCAACTTACGAAGAATTGCCTTTTAACGCCGGTAAAACCTGGACGGAATACGTCAACCGATTAGTTGGTTTTCTTGCCGGAAATGCCGTTTTGGCCATTTTCATCTGGACGGTTTTCCGTCACCGTAAAAAGCGAAAACTGTTGCTGTTGACCACTTTAAATCTTGTTATACTAGGCTTTCAGGCATGGTTTGGTTCCATTGTGGTTGCTACCAACCTGGTGCCGTGGACAATCACTGTTCACATGTTTTTGGCGTTGGTGATCATTGCGTTGCAATTAGTCATTCTTCGACAGATAAGTCCTGTGCAGCAAGGGCAGCTGATCTTATCCAAATCCATGCGTTGGCTTATTTTGATTGTTTTCCTGATCACCGCTTATCAAATGTTCCTCGGCACGCAAGTGCGCGAATACATCGATGAATTGACCAAACAAGGCCTGGGGCGCGATTCGTGGTCAGATCGTTTGGGAATGACCTTCTTTATACATCGCAGTTTTTCGTGGGCTGTTTTGGTGATCATGACCCTGATGGTGTGGCTCAACCGAAAATCGGGCGGGCACAAAAGTGTTTATTGGAGTTATGGCTTTTTAGCGGTGGAACTGATTTCGGGAGTTTGTTTGGCTTATGCAGATATGCCCGGTTTGGTGCAAGTATCGCATTTGTTGTTCGCTTCGGTGCTTTTCGGAATCCTTTTTATGCAATTAATTCGCACGCGCAAGTCTCCCGTTTTTGCCTAAACACCAATTTTTGGAACCAAGATTCTTGGAAAATACCTAGAAATGCTATATTTGCAGGCTCATTGCAGTCGGCAATGAATACCAGGTCCTATAGCTCAGTTGGTTAGAGCAACAGACTCATAATCTGTGGGTCCACAGTTCGAGCCTGTGTGGGACCACCACAAAAAGAAAGAGCCGAGACTATATCATGTCTCGGCTCTTTCTTTTTGTACTTCTTCCGATAGCTATCGGGACGCTCTCATTCTCTTTCTTTTTGCGGATCAGTGCATAAATCTGTGGACTTGGAAAAAAATCAAGCATAAATTTGGGTTAATCTGAACAAAAAGAATCCAATATTGGTTACTCCACGGAACTGAGCTCTAAAGGCTTTGATTTTGGCATTGA
>JBILJP010000229.1:0-8315 GCA_044377135.1 Fluviicola sp. | reverse complement strand
CAATTGCTTTGTCCATTGTGCGAAAACACCGGTTATGGGAAGTTTTTTTGGTGGATAAATTGCAATTTGGCTGGGATGAAGTACACGAAATTGCCGAACAACTCGAACACATTCAATCGACTCAGTTGACCAACCGTTTGGAAGCTTTTTTGGGTTATCCGAAAGTAGATCCGCATGGCGATCCTATTCCGAATGACGATGGTGAATTTGATACACCGGCCGTACGCGTTAGTTTGGCTTCGTGCGATACCGGTTCTAAAGGAATTGTAATGGGCGTGGAAGACGGTTCACCCGAGTTTTTACAATACCTGAATAAAATTGACCTGAAACTAGGCTCGGAAGTAGAAATTCTGGAAAAATTAACCTTCGACGGTTCCTTGCTGATCGCGATGCAAGAACGCACCATTCAGTTTTCGCATGTAGTAGCCACCCGCATTTTTATACAGCCTTATCAATCATGAAACGAATTGCCTTCGTAAGTTGTTTGCTGATGCTTTTCGGTGGTTGTAAGATTGATCCGAAAGAACAACAGGAATTGAACATCGTTTGTTCCACCTCGATTATCCGGGATTGTGTGCAAGAAATTGTGGGCGATGCGTGCGAGGTAAAAACACTCATGGGGCCCGGGATTGATCCGCATTCCTACAACCCGCGACCATCCGATGTTTCGTTACTCAACGACGCGACAGTGGTTATCTACAACGGTTTACACTTAGAAGGAAAAATGGCTGAATTGTTTCACCGCTTAGGCGAACGAAAAACCGTGTTTTGTGTGGCCGATGGAATCAGCAAGAACCGGTTGATTTACACAGATCCTTCCTCCGGGGCTGTAGATCCGCACATTTGGTTTGATACCGAAAGCTGGTTGCAAGGACTGAAACAAGTCACCGAAAATCTCTGCAAAGCCTATCCGCAATACAGTCAACAATTCCGAGCCAATTTCAAGCGATTCAGTGAAGAAACGCAGCAACTGACGGCTCAATTGAGATCGGAGATGCAAACCGTTCCCCGCAAACAACGCGTATTGATCACATCGCACGATGCGTTTCATTACTTCAGCCGTTGTTTTAATTTGGAAGTAAGCGCATTGCAAGGAATTTCTACCACGCAGGAACCGGGCGTTCAAGACGTGGTGAATTTGGTGAATTTCATTGTGAATCGTCATGTAAAAGCATTGTTTGTAGAACATTCGGTGAGTCCGAAAGCCATCAATACCGTCATAGAATCGTGTCAGCGAAAAGGACACCACGTTCGTGTGGGCGGCACACTTTATTCGGATGCCTTGGGTGATCGATCGAGTAAAGGAAATACGTATTTGAACATGCTTCGGCACAATGTTCACACAATTATCAAGGGATTAAACTAATGGAAAAGCACTGCATTACCGTTGAAAATCTTCAGGTGAATTATCACCAGCAAGTGGCGCTTGAATCGGTTTCGGTTGAATTGCCTTTGGGTAAAATAACGGGAATTATAGGTCCGAACGGTTCAGGGAAAACAACTTTTTTGAAAGCAATCCTGGGGATTGTGACTCCGTCAACGGGAATTATTCGTTTTTTCGGAGAAACACTCGATCAAGTGAGACAACAAGTGGCCTACGTTCCGCAGCGCGAATCAGTCGATTGGGATTTCCCGATTTCGGTTTACGATGTGGTTTCGATGGGACGTTTAAATCCGAAACGCTGGTGGCAACGCGTTGCAGCGGAAGATTTACGAATCATTCAGGATGCGCTGGCTCAAGTGAACCTAACCGAATTGCAACACCGACAAATCGGTCAACTTTCCGGCGGACAGCAACAACGCGTTTTTCTGGCCAGAGCATTGGCACAACAAGCGTCACTCATTGTAATGGACGAGCCGTTTGTTGGAGTTGATATTGCTTCGCAGGATTCGATTTTGAAAGTCTTGCAGACCTTGCGCGACGAAGGAAAATCCATTGTGATCGTTCACCACGACCTTTCAACCGTAGCTACTTATTTTGATTATGTTGTATTGCTCAACAACAAATTGGTAGCCGCCGGCGATACAAAAATCATGCTTCAACCCGAAACATTGGCAAAGGCTTATGGGCATTCCTTGTTGTTTCAATCAACCGCTTCCGAATCATGAATTATTTTGCCGACCCGACAATTCAGCGCATGTTTCTCGGAACAATCGTGATTGGCGTTACAGCTTCAGCGGTGGGCGTTTTTGCCTTTTTACGTAAAAAAGCGCTGGTGGGCGATGCCATTTCACATGCCATTCTTCCCGGAGTGGCTGTAGCTTACATTGCTACCGAAACGCGCGAAACATGGGTATTGATGATAGGCGCCGTGATTGCCGGTTGGTTGGCTACTCAATACATGGATGTACTTTCGAGAACCACCAAACTGAAGTCGGATGCCGTTGTAGCAATCGTACTAAGCATTTTCTTCGCCATTGGATTGGTGCTCATTTCCTGGATTCAAGGCACAGGGAAAGATGCGCAAGCCGGATTGAGTGATTTTCTTTTCGGAAAAATTGCCGCGATTTCTACCCAGGATATTTATGCCTTTGCGGTTTTGGCGGTTTTCCTGATGTTTCTGTTGTTGTGGAAATACAAAACCTTTTATTTTCTGGCATTTAATGCAGAATACCTGAAAGTGCGCGGATTTTCTATTCGCTGGAACGATATGCTGATTTCAACAGCCTCTATTCTTGCCATTGCGATGGGAATTCAAGCCGTAGGCGTGGTGCTGATGTCGGCGCTGTTGATTATTCCGGTTGCCGGTGCGCGAATGCTCACGTTTCGCATTTTGCCACTCATGGCCATTTCGGTGTTGTTTGGCGTCATCGGCGCTGTTGGAGGAGCGTTTAGTTCTACCCTAGCCCCGAATATGCCTACCGGACCATGGATTATTGTGGTTCTATTTTTTATCGTAGTTGTTTGTTTTGTGATCCGCTATTTTTCCGAACGATCAAAACGAACATCACTTCCCAAAACACAACGCCATGGGTAACGGACTGATTATTTTAACGGCATTGTTGGTGGCGCTTCCGGCTTCGTTGTTGGGCGTTTTCCTGCTCATGCGCAAAATGGTAATGGTGGGCGATGCTATTTCGCATGCTGTGCTTCCGGGCATTGTGGTTGCGTATTTATTAACCGATAGCCGAGACTCGCTACCGATGTTGCTTGGCGCCGCGGTAATGGGCGTTTTAACCACTGTTTTCATCGATTTCCTGAACCGGCGCATTCGCATACAGCAAGACGCTGCAATAGGCACTGCGTTTACCTTTTTGTTTGCCGTTGGCGTTTTACTCATTGCATTTTTTGCCGGAACCAATACCGATCTAGACCAGGAATGTGTGCTCTACGGCGATCTGGAAACCTCCTTTCTAGATCAACGCATCTGGAACGGCTATTTGGTTGGAACTGGCGCTATTTTTCAATTGTTACCCCTTAATGTCTTGGTGTTAACCGTTATAATCATTGCTTTTCGTCCGTTGACCATTTGGGCGTTCAACAGTGATTTTGGCAAATTACTTGGCATGAAAACCGGAAGATGGCAATTGTTGATGATGTCGCTGGTGAGTATTCATGCTGTTTTGAGTTTTGAAAGCGTTGGCGCGATCATGGTAGTAGGAATGTTGGTGCTTCCTGCGGCAACCGCTTACTTAATTTCCAATAAATTAATTGTTGTTTTGTGCATTTCCGGAGCAATAGGAATACTAGGATGCGTGGTAGGATTTTTCATTGCGTTATGGCTCAATGTTTCGATAGCTCCCACAATTGTTTCGATTTGTGGCGTATTCTTCACGATCATTTGGTCTTTACAATGGCTACGCGGCGAACGGAAGGTTATTCAAACCAGTTCAGCAAACAATTAGGAAGCCAATTCATTCCGTTTTTATTGCATTTTTTTAACAGTAAAAGTATTGCGAATGCTAAAAACCATCGTATCTTTGTATCACAAAACACAATTCATAGTTGTTGTTTTTGGGTTTTATAGTTTTAGCATGGTTTAGCAAAAAGAGGAGTGAGTTACACAGAATTTACTCCTCTTTTTGTTTTTAGGCTATTTTGGTTTATAAATAATCTTTCACCTTCCAATTTACACCACACTCATTAACTTGAATCAAATACACAAAACCTCGGGATTTAAATTTGAGACATTCTGGTCTATATAATTGCGCGGAATGCATCTCGCTCCTACTTTTTTGAAATTTCCCTAAATTCACAGAAATGTATGATTACGTAGAACTTGCTGGTAATGAAGATTATTCAAAATCACTATCAATTGACGAGTTCAATAACCTGTTCTCGGATAATTTGACTTTTGAAAAGCACACAAATGCTTCTTTTATCTGTACGATTGAAAACGCTAAATTTCTAATTCAAGGAATTCATTGTGATCAAAAGGGAAATTATAGCTTCAATAGTGATGACACTTTTAAGCACATCAATTTGATAGAAATTCATATCCCTCAAGGTTACGAATCAATTTATGAAAATGAAATACGAAGCCTGATTAATGGAATTGCAGATAAAATCAATTGGAAAATTAATTGGCGGGAATGAATGTGAACAATTCTGATAAACGGCATCAAATAGTAATATTCTATCCAAAAGTTTTAATTTTATGATGACTAAAACTAGATCATTAACTTCTCATACCGTTCCTCCAACAAACTCAAATAGGCTTGTTTCATTTCATCCGACAAAAATGAGTTATTAATCCAGTTGATGGCTGTTGATTTGTTCTTAGCAAAGCGTTTAAAAACCCCTTCTACTTGTTTTGGCGTCAAGGCTAATCCTTCTCCGAATTGTTCAAAATAGGCACGCGTCAATTTTTTCTTTTTTCCTCCTAATGTTAACGCAAGTTCTTCTTTATCTTCCGGATTAATGATTCGTACGTTCAGCAAGTCGTATGCCGGGGCGATTGACCAGCCCGAAGTTGTGCGAATCATCGAGAAATTTTTGAGGTGCATATCGTTATTACCGGTCAAGTAACTGAACATGGTTATCTCGAATAAATAGACTAAATCCAAAAACGTATTTTCAGAATAACTCTTGATTGCTTTCCCCACTTTTTCCATCGAGCTTTTGTATTTGTCGAATGCTTCTGTGATCTGGAACATATCCAACATGTGGATTTTCTCACCGGTTTTAGTGCGATCAATTCGCTTGGTGAGGTAACAAAGTTCATTGGATTTCAGTCGAATTAAGGTTGATTCTACCACAGGAATACCAAATGCTTCGGCAATTCTCATGGTGACGTGTTCATTTTCGGGCATTTCAACATAATAGTCTGAAGGCGGTTTGAAAATATAGTTTCCACCCAATACTCCAACAACGGTTAAACGACCTTCCGGTTTTGAAGTAGCATCTTTCACAATTGACATTGACAATTTAGGCTGTACCCCTGGCACGGAAACACTCCTTTCAACTATCCTTTTAGCCATTTCACCCATTTCATTCAATGAATAATCCAGCATTGGTGGTTCAGGTGTTCCAAAAAACTTTTTACTGCATTTTTCATGGAAATCGGCAGTTGACTCCAATTCCTGATAGCAGTATAAACATTTATTCTTCATCCTTTTGATCTATTGGTATCACACTTACCGCTCCAATGCAATTTTGACAACATGCGAGCAACAATCCCATGCGATCATTCCGATTAATTTTCCAATTCTGGGAGGCTATATCTAATAACCATCCTTCCGGAATCAATCCTTCAAAAAAAGGAAACAACCGTTTTTCGCGATAAGGAACTACTGAAACCGGCATTGAAAATGTAATAAAATCTGTGGGGTGCTCTTTTACGTAGGTTGGGTCGTAGCGGAACTCATACTCTCCTTCATTCGTTTCCGTAAGAATCCCAGCCAGGTATTCCCGGTAATAAATTTCTGCCTGCCTCATGATTCATGATCCATTAATTCCTTACTACTTGCAGCAACCAATTCGTGGCCAAACATACTGAGTACCAGATTCACTTTATCCAAATTCAAATTGGTTTTACCCTGCTCAATTTTCCGAATAACAGTAAGTGCTACACCGGCACGTTCGGCAAACTCTTCCTGCGTTAATCCTACTTCTTTCCTGCGTTCTTTAACGAAATCTGCTATCTTCCTCATTATATGCTTTTAGATATAACATTACAATACTAATTCATTTTATATGCTTTTGCAACTATTTTGAGCTAAAATCGTATTTTTATATGCTTTTACATCTATTTAAAGGGAGTTCTGGATCATGAAAAATCTCTTCCCCCATTCTACAACTAATTTTTTACGCCAAATAGCGCCCATCTTCTCCGAAAGTGATACATTCGCGTTGCGTCAATGGTATCTTATTTATTCGTCTCTTTTAATGGCATTCTCTGCTACGTTTAAATTTCACTTCAAACGGGTTTGCTTCGTGTTACTGCTATGGCTGTGGTCGTCGTTTTCGCAGGCACAAGACCCCATTGAGTTGAGTAAGCGCTTCGGATTAAAGGAACCGAAAGATGTGTTTGACAAATGGCATTCGTTTCAGCACAACCGGAAAGACCTCTATATTGTCATTAAAGAAGACGAGTGGATTGCATTGTTCAAGCATTATATCAAACAAAAACCCTGCGACAGCAATCCGAAACTTCGCTACGAATTAACGTTCCTGCTGGCAAACTTACTGCATTCTACTACCCGGTTCAATGAAGCCATTCCTGTTCTAAAGGAACTCCTCAACAACAAACGCTACATCGATAAAGCACGGTATGAATTGGTGTTGTTGAAACTGGAAGAATGCTACATCAGTAACGGAGATTTAAAAAGTGGTATTTCCATCCGCAAACGAAGAATTGAAGAAGGAATGGAAAACAGCTATTGGCAAATTTACCGCGAAGCAGGTGTTTACCGGCAAGCCATCAACGAATACAAAACGCATGTGGTTTATCCAAAAGGAAATCCGTGGTTTCTAATCTATTATCACATGGATTTGGGCAATTTGTACTTCCGGAACAATGATTTGGATAGCGCTTTACAACAGTTCAATCTCGGGTACACAGCCGCCAATGCCATCTGCCACACCACCGACTACAAGGAAAAATCGCCTTATTCGGAATACACCAAGTTTTATTTCAGATCGTTGATGAAAGGAAACATGGCTCAGGTGTATTTGAAACGCAAACAACTGCACAAAGCCATTCCGCTTTTTCTGGAAGATATTGAAAAAAGTAAATCCATCAATGAAATCGGAAACGCCATGCTGAAACGCTTGGATTTGGCCGATTGTTACATTCAGCTAAAGCAGTATCCGCGTGCCAAAAACTACCTGGATACGGTGTCTGAACTGATTAAAACCACCAAGATTTATTACTACGATTTCCGGTTGTTCGAACTGAAAGCAGCCTATTTCACTGCCGTAAAAGAATTTGATTCGGCAACCGTTTACCTCAATAAATACCTGGTTTTAAAGGAAGAACTAAACGAAAAGAACCGCAAAAACAACATCATCGGGTTGATTCAGTTTTTTGAGACCGAGCAACAGCAAGCCCAAATTGTGAAACAGCAACTGGCACTAGCCGATGCGAAGCTAAAAGTAGCTGAAGGTCAGGTGAAACGAAACCGATTGATCGCGCTCACTGTTTTACTGGCTACGGTAAGTTTAGGAATGTTCTTCTATTCACGGCAAAAAACGAAGCGGAAAATCGAAATTGAAAAATCGCTGCAGGAGAAAGAAATCTTGCTGAAAGAAATTCACCACCGTGTAAAAAACAACCTCACAACACTCAAAAGCTTGTTGTTTTTGCAAGGCAGAGCTTCCAACAACACAGAAGTGAAGGAAATCTTGCAAGAATGTGAAACACGCATTCAATCCATGGCGCTGATTCACCAAAATCTGTATCAAGACAGCGAAAACGGTAAAATTGCCTTCTTACAATTTCTGAAGGAAATGCTCCAACACATTGCCGTTTCATTCAACAAACACCAAGAGCCCGTTGAACTGCACTTTTTGTTTGAAGAAACGTATTTAGAAATGTCGCAAGGATTGTTTCTGGGATTGATCGTAAACGAGTTGGCGACTAATTCCTACAAATACGCGTTCAACGAAAACCGTCAAGGTGAAATCAGGATTGATTTTGCTGTAAAAAACGGCCAGTTGGAACTGAAGTATCAAGATAATGGACCCGGATTAAACGCCGATTTCGGTGAACCGGGCACAAGTGGTTTCGGTTTTAAACTGATCCGCATATTGGTCGATCAAATTGACGGAAAAATCGAGTATTCCAAAGCACATAACACTTCTATTTTTATCATTCGCATTCATGACAAATCCCTCGTTTAATATCCTCATTGTTGAGGACGAATTATTGATA
>JBILJP010000228.1:0-8332 GCA_044377135.1 Fluviicola sp. | reverse complement strand
TGAGATAGAGCTGTGTATTGGATCATTGGTCCACCTTCCAGGTAAATACGTTGAAAGGAACGATGCGTGGAATAATTTGTAACATCAATTCCCAGATGTACATCATGATTGCTCATCAACTGTTCTGCGTTTTGCAAAACCACATTCAGGGTTGTTCCACCATACAAACAAAACCATCTTCCTGAATAAACAATAGGTTTCACAGAAAACCCACTTTTATTCACGCCGATAAAATGGTAATCAAATCGGGCAGATAAAAACGGATCCCAATCGGTATCAAGAGCCAGAAGCAGATTTACTTCCGAACGATCCCAACAATGTTTTGCGTACAGCCCAAGATACCCCAAGTGAGATGGAATTGCGTTGCGATCACCGATTTCAAATCCAATTGAAGATGAATTATCGGTAGTTATCCTGCATTTCAGTCCTTGTGAACCACCAGTTATTTGTTGAACGAAACAACTTCCAACATGACTGGTGTAAATGGTGAATTCAGAGCTGTTTTTCCCATCCATTTTAACATCGGCATAGTAGTACTTTTGGTGTCTTTTCCCCTTTCGCGTATGCCAACTTATTTCAATTTTTTTTAAACCAAAATAATAGACTTTATTAAGATCAATGAATTTTCTCGGAACCTCTATTCTGAGCTTTCGTTTGTTAAAAAAACGCTGTTTTATTCTAAGATTATTCATTAAAAATACTGCCACATCCAATTGCATATTATTATTCAACTGAATATCTTGATCAGACAATCTGAATCCACAATCATTTGCCAAGCTATCGCATGGAATGTTACTTTTCATCACCAATCTAAATCGATCAAAATCCGATTTTTTGATTGTTGCAATGTAGCGTTGACTTAGCCACCAAGATTCGCCTGTTGTAACTGATTTCCACTTAACCAAATGCAATACCGGCAATCGTGTTTTGTCATCTTCACTTACCGAATAAAGTCTGAGTGAATCAGAATAAAATGAGGGTTCCATTTCCAATTGCACATATTCCTTTTTACCCTTTTGAATAATCGTTTGATTGCATGCTAACAAAAAACTATCTGCCAAAACATAACAAAATTCATCATCAATCAATTTCTCTTCAAGCTCCAAATCATCAGCTATTACAGCTTTATTATAAAAAAAGAGAATATCTACCCTGCGCTGTTTACTCATGGCATTAGAGACCATCGGATCTTCGCCCTTTGCCAGCAATCGCATTGGTGTCACAATCGATTTATTCATTAAAAAATGCTGAACTTGGCTGGCTCTTTTCAACGACAATCGTTCATTGGAAACAACATTTCCGGAAGAATCTGCCACACCAATAATTTGAATGGAGTCCAGCAATGTTAATTCTTGCCATTCAAGAAAATTGGTTAATTGTTGTTGGTGATCTTCGGTTAAACGGAACTTAGCTGTTGCATAAAAAAGCGAAATCGTATCCTGCGCATAGATTGGGGTGCTTAAACACCATTGAAGAAACAGAAAAACAATCAGGCAGGCTCTGCGCATTTCAGGCAATTTGTAGTTTCTTCTTTATGTAGGTTGATCAGGAATGTAACCTTACCTAATAAACACGATTCCTTGAAATACACCCATTTTTTCAACAGCGATTCCAAAAATGGATTACCAAAAAATAATTAACCCCATAGGACACATAGTTCACATTGAATGATTGCTAAAAACGATGTTTCCTTATGTGTCCTATATGGTTAATTTCTTTGAATTGCTTTTTAAGTCTTATTGTCAATTCAACATTCAGAATTAAGCACTGTGTCCGGCTCTGGCCTGATTCAATATTAATTACATATTTCTTCTATACTGTCCACCAACCTCAAACAAGGCGCTCGTGATCTGACCCAGCGAAGCATATTTACACACTTCCATCAGTTCTTCGAACATGTTTTGGTTTTGAATGGCCGCTTCCTGAATCTGTTTGATCATGCCCGGAATTTGATCCGCGTGACCGGTATGCAGGTTCTCCAACATCGAAATCTGGTATTCTTTTTCTTCTTCCGATGCACGAATTACCTCGCGTGGCTCAACTGTAGGCGAACCTTTTGAACTCAAGAAGGTATTTACTCCAATGATCGGGAATTCGCCGTTGTGTTTCAAGGTTTCGTAGTACAACGACTCTTCCTGAATTTTTGAACGTTGGTACATGGTTTCCATAGCTCCCAATACGCCACCACGCTCGGTGATGCGGTCAAATTCGCTCAATACAGCTTCTTCTACCAGGTCAGTCAATTCTTCAATGATAAACGAACCTTGTAGCGGATTTTCGTTTTTCGCCAAGCCCAACTCGCGGTTGATGATCAACTGAATGGCCATTGCACGACGAACGGATTCTTCCGTAGGTGTGGTAATCGCTTCATCGTAAGCATTGGTGTGCAACGAGTTACAGTTGTCGTAAATCGCATACAACGCTTGCAAAGTGGTACGAATATCGTTGAAGTCGATTTCTTGTGCGTGCAACGAACGACCCGAAGTTTGAATGTGGTATTTTAACATCTGTGCGCGGGCATTGGCACCGTATTTCTTCGCCAAAGCTTTCGCCCAGATTCGTCGGGCTACACGACCAATTACTGCGTATTCCGGATCGATTCCATTCGAGAAGAAGAACGATAAATTTGGTCCGAAATCGTTGATGCTCATGCCACGACTCAGGTAGTATTCTACGTACGTGAATCCGTTTGACAAGGTAAAAGCCAATTGCGTGATTGGATTTGCACCCGCTTCTGCAATGTGGTACCCCGAAATGGACACCGAGTAGAAATTACGTACTTGTTTGTCGATGAAGTATTGTTGCACGTCGCCCATTAAACGTAAGGCAAATTCCGTTGAGAAAATACAGGTGTTTTGTGCCTGATCTTCTTTCAAAATATCTGCCTGAACCGTTCCACGAACTTGTTTTAATGTGTCGAATTTAATAGTGTGGTACACATCTGCAGGAAGAACCTGGTCGCCGGTTACACCCAACAACATCAAGCCCAATCCGTCGTTCCCTTCCGGCAAATCGCCCTGGTAGCGCGGACGTTCAACGCCTTTCGCTTTGTAAATAGCCGCAATCTTGGCTTCTACTTCTTTCTCAAGACCATTTTCTCTGATGTATTTCTCACAGTTTTGGTCGATGGCCGCATTCATAAAGAATCCGAGTAACATTGGCGCCGGACCGTTGATGGTCATGGAAACCGAAGTAGCCGGATGCGACAAATCAAAACCGGAATATAATTTTTTAGCATCATCCAAACAGCAAATGGAAACACCTGAGTTTCCTACTTTACCGTAGATATCCGGACGAATAGCCGGATCATTTCCGTATAACGTAACCGAGTCGAAAGCAGTAGACAAACGCTTGGCCGGCATTCCTAAACTTACGTAGTGGAAACGACGATTGGTACGTTCCGGACCACCTTCGCCCGCAAACATACGCGTTGGGTCTTCACCTTCACGTTTGAACGGGAACAAACCTGCTGTGTAAGGAAATTCACCCGGTACGTTTTCTTGCAACGACCAACGTAAAATATCTCCCCACGATTTGAATTTCGGCAAGGCCACTTTCGGGATCTGAGAATGCGAAAGCGATTCGGTATGCGTTTGCATGCGCAATTCTTTGTCGCGCACTTTAAAGATAAACTCTGGCGCTGCGTAACTGGCTTTTTTGGCCTCCCATTGCTGAAGCAATTCCCAGTTATGTGGATCGAGGTTACGACGTTCAATTTCCATCGTTTCCTGAATACCTTTGATCAAACGATCTTTATCTTCTAAGGTAGATGTTTGCAAAGTCTCCAACGTACGATCCAAACCATACAAACGATCGGCAACGTTTACCTGGTTGTTCACCCATTTATCAAAACCGCGGTTGTTTTCTGAAATCTCTGATAAGTAACGCGTTCTTTCCGGTGGAATGACGAAAATTTTCTCCGACATCTCGCGGGTGATCTCGAACTTAGAATTCAAATCGGCGCCCGTTTTCTCTTTCACCTTGTCCATGATAATCTTGTACAAAGTATTCATTCCGGGGTCGTTGAACTGCGAAGCGATGGTACCGAATACCGGCATCTCATCCACGTTTTTGTCCCACAACTGATGGTTGCGTTGGTATTGTTTACGCACATCGCGCAAAGCGTCTAATGCACCGCGTTTGTCAAATTTATTGAGCGCAATCACATCGGCGAAGTCGAGCATGTCGATTTTCTCCAATTGCGTTGCCGCACCGTATTCAGGCGTCATTACATACAATGAAACATCTGAGTGATCCAGGATTTCGGTATCCGATTGACCAATTCCGGAAGTTTCCAAAACAATCAAATCGTAATTGGCCGCTTTCAAAATCTGAATGGCTTCCGAAACGTGTTTCGACAAAGCTAAATTTGACTGACGGGTAGCCAACGAACGCATGTATACACGACTGTTTTTAATGGCGTTCATGCGGATGCGGTCACCAAGTAAAGCACCACCTGTTTTTCGTTTGGAAGGATCGACTGAAACCACCGCAATTTGTTTATCGGGGAAATCCAATAAAAACCGGCGAACCAACTCATCAACCAACGACGATTTTCCGGCACCGCCTGTTCCGGTAATCCCTAAAACAGGCACGTGATTGGCACTTGCCATTTTATGAACTGTAGTCATGGCATCTACCGCCAATTCGGGGAAACTTTCAGCAGCTGAAATCAACCGCGCAATAGAAGGAACATGTTTTTCGGCAATGTGATCGATTTCGTCTTTCAACACATCGCCCACAGGAAAATCAGCTTGTTTTACTAAATCATTGATCATTCCTTGCAAGCCCATTGAACGACCGTCGTCCGGGTGATAAATACGTGTAATTCCGTATCCGTGCAATTCTTCGATTTCGGAAAGCAAAATGGTTCCACCACCGCCACCGAAGATTTTAATATGTGGAGCTCCTTTTTCTTTGAGCAAATCGTGCATGTACTTGAAATACTCGATGTGTCCTCCCTGATAAGAAGTCATTGCAATTGCCTGTGCATCCTCTTGAATAGCGGTATCAACCACTTCTTCTACAGAACGGTCATGCCCTAAGTGAATGACCTCACAACCGGTTGACTGAATGATGCGTCGCATGATATTGATAGCCGCGTCATGACCATCGAAAAGCGAAGCCGCAGTGACAATACGAATATTGTTCTTGGATGTATAGGGTGCAATTTGTTCCATAAGATTACGTCAAAATGAAGTTTGTTTGAACGCCACGAAGATAGTTAGAAAGTCATGAAATAGAAAGTCCTTTTTAAGCAAGAACTTACCGCACGATTTTCAAATACGTAAGCGTAAACCAATCAAGTGGTTACTTCTTCAATTACCATGGTCAATTCACGCGATTCCGGATTGAGTAATCCTTTTCCGAATTGTTTGAAACGGTAAGCATAGCGTTCTTTGACCCGGTCAGAAATCGGAATGGCATTTCCGTCTTCATCGATGCGCACAAATTTCACATTCGTATGTGTCACAATTTCCTGGATACCGGTATACACATTGTGTTTTCGCACTTCCATGTACAATTCAAGTGAACTGTTTCCAAACCGAATCACTTTGCCATAGATTTTGAGAATGCTTCCCACTTTCACCGGTTTCTTAAACACCAACTCATCAAACTTGATGGTCACCACATTTGGCGTATCGCACAATTGAGCGGCATACGAACCGGCTGCATCATCAATTAACGACATGATTCTTCCTCCAAACATATTCGAGTGAATACCGATATCAAACTGTTTGCAAATGTAAGTGGTGATCAACTCCATGTTTCTCCGATTTTTTAACAAAAGTACCGTATAGAGTAGAGATCAAATAAGAGAAATAGTGAAATTTTCGTCCATTTGTCCTATCATTTTTTCAATCAATATAACGTCAAGTAATCGAACATTTTCTCCGAAATCTAGAATCTTCCGTATATTTCGCCATGCAAATGAAGAGGTTCATTTATTGTTTCTTAGTGCTTTTCGCTTGTTTAGCGCCAAAAGAAGCATTGGCTGTTTTGAAAGACAGTACAATAACCCGTATACAAAAGATTCATCAACCCAACAAACAGGTGGATGAATATGGCAGAGCCGCCGAACAATGCTGGCGAACCGGGAAATACGAAAAAGGCTTGGTATATGCCAACAAAGGATTACAAATCGCCCGAAAAACTGGTTATCAAAAAGGAGAAGCCGATCTATTGAATCATATCGGAATTATTTATGATTACCAAGGTGAAATTTCGCAATCATTAAGCAGTTACTACAAAGCCCTAAAAATTCAGGAAGCCATTCATGACGAGCTCGGAATTGCATACACCTGCAGTAACCTCGGATTGATTTACGCCAATCAAAAGAACTACAAATCGGCATTGTATTACCATAAACGTTCACTAAAACTGCGCAAAAAAGCAAATTTCAAAAATGGGCTTTCTGCCTCTTACAACAATATTGGTATCGTTTATATGTACCAGAAAAAATACCAGCTGGCGCTAACCAACTATTTTGAATCGGTAAAAATTGACAGTGAACGCAAAGACAGTTCCGGCCTGAGCGATTCATTCACCAACATTGGTGTTTGTTACATGGACATGAATATGCTCGACAGTGCAGAATACTATTTTAAACTTGCCGTTCCAATTCGTGAGGGTTTTGGTGATAAATTGGGGTTATCAAATTCATACAATAACCTCGGAACACTTTATCAAAAGAAAAACGACCTGAAAACGGCCAAAGAATATATTGAAAAAGGAATCACTATCGGAAAGTCTATTGGTGGAAAAGACATACTCAAATACGGTTATCAGGAATTGTTTACCATTGAAGAGCGATTGGGTAACTATCACGAGGCATTCAATGCTTACAAATTGTACGTCACTTACGGCGACAGTATTTCCAACGAAGCCAATACGCGCGCGCAAACTCAAGCCGAAATGCGGTATGCTTTTGATAAAGAAAACGCACGCAAAGAATTTGCTGCTAAAAAAGCACGAGAGCAAGTACAGCTTATTCTCTGGTCGGTAGTGGTGATTGCAGTGATCATTTTCATCTTTTCGATTTCCTTATACAAACGCTGGCGCATTGCCAAAGAACAGCAATTGCTCATTGCTCAAAAAAATCATTTGCTAGAATTGAAAAATCAGGAAATTCTTGATTCCATCAGCTATGCCAAACGCATTCAATCGGCTATATTGCCGCCAAAAAAACTGGTCAATGAATGGTTGGTGAATTCGTTTATCATTTACAAACCCAAAGACATTGTAGCCGGAGATTTTTATTGGATGGAAGCAATGGGTGATACCATTATTTTCGCAGCGGCAGATTGCACCGGCCATGGCGTTCCCGGAGCATTGATCAGCGTCGTTTGCCACAATGCGTTAAACCGTTCCGTGCGTGAATTCGGGTTGATTGATCCGGGTGCTATTTTAGACAAAACACGCGACATCATCATTGAAGAATTTGCCAAAAGCGAAGACGATGTAAACGATGGAATGGATATTTCACTCTGCACCCTAAACACCAAAACATTGGAGTTGAAATGGTCGGGAGCCAACAATCCGTTGTGGGTTGTTCGTTACAAGTCAGAAGAAGTGGTTGAACTGAAAGCCAACAAACAACCGATTGGTAAATACTCCAAATACGAAGCTTTCGATACTCACAACATTCAGTTACACGAAGGCGATTCCATTTATTTGTTCACCGATGGCTTTGCCGATCAATTCGGTGGTCCCGACGCCAAAAAGTTCAAGTCCAAAAACATGAAAGACCTCATTTTCGGAATGAAAGCTGTTTCGATGGATGCGCAAAAAGAACTGCTTGAAAACACCTTTGAAACCTGGAAAGGCGCTTTGGAACAGGTGGATGATGTGTGTATACTTGGGATCAGGGTGTAGCATTTCACCACAAAGACACAAAGCTTTCGCCGATCGCGTGCCGCCAATAGCTTTAGCGATGGCACAAGCTTCAGCGAAGGAGCAAAGTTTTTTTTGGAAGGATAGACGTGTTAAGAACACAACGCTTACGCTGGAGCTTCAGCGCAAGCGTAAAGATGGTCTCCCCAAATCACATCTGTGATCGTAACAAATTTGGTTCTTTTTCCATATTCCAAATTTGTGTCCCAACTTTAGAACAACGATTTTACATTCAACCTAAATCACCTTTGTGATCTTTTTTAATACGTCAAGCTTGTCCTGTTTCTTTGCTCCTTCGCTAAAGCTGCGGCGAAAGCGTTGTGCCTTTGTGGTAATTCCAGTATCGCAAGTCGTTAAGATTTCCCAACTTTTCAACTTTTCCCATAATTTGATCTGTAACGAACAAAAAACAAGTAACTTAGTCTAAACTTAATTTAGA
>JBILJP010000227.1:0-8337 GCA_044377135.1 Fluviicola sp. | reverse complement strand
CGAAGTTCTTGATTTTGAAGGAGCAGAACCTGTTGTTCTTCCTTTTGCAGCGGGCTTTTTAGCACCACCGCCTGGTTTTTTTGTGTTCATCACGAGCATAAATTAATGTGTGCCACCTCGGCAGACGGTTGCAAAGATAACGCATTTTGGATAAAATAGGTTACAAACTGGCTATCATTGGCCGATTGAATCAATGGTTTAAACTACAATATTGAGTTAGTAGGATCGTTAATGCATAAAAACCCAATCTATATGCGCCTGCTAATTGTCTTCCTCATCCCAATGTGTTCATTCACTGCAGTTTTCTCGCAGGAGAATCCTAAAAAAGTAGTGTTCGGAGTTGGTCTGCACGCTGTTTTATCAGATTTGTATGACAACGGATTAGCACCTTTA
This sequence comes from Fluviicola sp., assembly GCA_044377135.1. Lineage (GTDB taxonomy): Bacteria > Bacteroidota > Bacteroidia > Flavobacteriales_D > Crocinitomicaceae > Fluviicola. The sequence continues at coordinate 7,944 of JBILJP010000227.1, read as the reverse complement.
CTGACGGTCGATGTGAAAAAGCACCAGTTTTTCATCGGTCCGCGAATCACTTTTTTCAGGATGAACGTGCCTGAATACAAAAGCTATAAAGCACGCTTTAACAGAACGAATCAGGTGATTTTAAATGCAGGATACCGCTACTTTCCGTTGAAAAAGCGAAAATGGTTCAATCCCAATCTCCAAATTAACCTGGAGTATGAGCGAGCTTTTTACCAACACACCGCTTATTACGATCATACGCAAATAATGTCCAACGGTCCTGTATTTGATCATTCGTTCAACCTGGAAACAAAATCCTATTACTCGTATTGGAATATCTATGGCGGAATGGGGTTGGACATTAGTTTATGGAAAGAGCTTTATCTGTCAATCAACGGAGGTTTGGGCGCCGGAATCCATTCCTACAAAATGATTTATACAAATACTGATACCAACGAGCTGGAGGCGGAATACAAAACGGAGAGATACCATCTGTATGGCTTGGAAAAAATGGCTACTATTGGCCTGGGGTATCGCTTTTAGGTGGAAAAGGCGTCTACAATGTGTTGTAAATCGGTGCGGAAGTTGTTGTGAACGATGGAAATGATATCGAACCGCACTTCGTTGGGAAGATCGCGTGATTGAATGTAATGATCGGCACAGGTAATAATTTGTCGTTGTTTGCGCCGCGTAACGGCCATCCACGGTTCTCCGATTTCGGCAGTTTGCCGGGTTTTCACTTCCACCACAATGATTTTATCGTCTTTTTCAGCCACGATATCAATCTCGTATTTCACGTAGCGGTAATTCGTAGTGCGAATGGTGTATCCTTCTTTCAGTAAGTGTTTTTGGGCCAATTGTTCGCCGTAGATTCCTAGTTCTTGTTGTGTCATTGTCATAAAGCCAAGTGATTGGTTACTTGAAGATAGCGGATTTTGCTGAAACACACAAGATGCTGAATTTTTAGTTTCCCACTAATTCACGAATTTTAGCTCGGCTAATGCTTACGCTGATCGCGTGTCGCCAATAGCTTCAGCGATGGCACAAGCTATAGCAAAGGCGCAACGCACTCGCAAATGTGTTGGAATTTGATCATCAAATAGCTTAGATATTCATTAACGCTTCCACCAACGCACTTTCCGAAGATTCTTTCAAAACGGCCGTTGGTTCCAGTCCGCATTCGCGCATTTTGTTGGCGGTGGTAGTTCCCCAGGCAATGAGTTGAGATGAAGGCGGAAATGTGTTGGATTGCAAAAAAGCAACAACGTTACTAGGACTTGTGAACACATAACTATCATGTGGATTCACCACTTGTTCAACTAATTTTGTCTCATAACATTGAACAACCATTTTTTGATTGTCAGAAATGTTTTTTACTATGGTTTCATTGGAATGTTTTGCAAGCGGAAATAAAACTGTTCTATTTCCCAGCCACAAAGAAAATTCTTTTCCAACTTCCTCCGGATTTCCGGATTGTTGACCTATAAAATCAGGAGTTAAATTTTTAGCTCGAATTACAGCCGCAGTTCCGCTTCCCAGGCAAGCAATTTTTAATGAACTATTTATTTCGTTTTCACTAAAGAAATAATCAACGCTTCTTGGGCTAGAAAAAAAGACGACATCGAAATGTTCGGGAAGTGTAAACGGTAATTTTTCGAAACGAATGAGTGGTTGTTGCGTCAATTCCCAATCCATTTTTTTACAAAATGAAAGCAAGGCTCCATCTGGTTTGGCAATTCCCGAAAAAAAGAGTTTAGTCTTCATCTTCTTCTTCAGGCGTCAGCAATGCGTCGAGCACCACGTCAACCATTTCCAAATCGTGCGGTCCTTCAAACTGGAACCATTCTGAACCGTCTTCCCAAGCAGCGGCATAAGAAACCAGTAAACGACCTTCTTCCGGACAATAAACACCCAATGGCAATTGACATCCGCCTTGTAAACGATTCAAGACCGTGCGTTCCAATACAATGCGCGATTGCACTTCGATGTTGTGAAGCGCCTGCATGAACTCAAACAAATCGGTATCTGCTTCGCGAATTTGCAATGCTAAAACTCCTTGTGCCGGCGCAGGAATAAATTCTTCCGGATCTAATACTTCCACATGAACCGCAGACAAATCAAGGTTCAACCGATCCAAACCAGCTTTTGCCAGCAGAATAGCATCGTATTCGCCATCGATGAGTTTTTGCAAACGAGTGGGTACATTACCACGTAAATCCTGAATGGTTACATCGTCTCTAAAAGCAACTACTTGCGATTTGCGTCGTGGAGATGACGTACCAACCACAGCTCCTTGTTTCAGGTTCCAGTGTTGCGTTGTATCAACAGCTCTCGGGTGAATCAACAACACATCGGCAGGATTCTCGCGCTCTGAAACGGCAGCAATGATGAGCCCTTCAGGCGAAGTTGTTTCCAAATCTTTGTGCGAATGAACCGCCAAATCGATGGAATTAGAGAGTAAAGCTTCTTCGATTTCTTTGGTAAAAAATCCTTTTCCTTCCAGTTTATCAAAGCTTAAATGCTGAATTTGATCGCCTTGGGTTTTGATAATAGTAATGGAAACTTCGGCACCAAGTGCTTCGAGTTGTTGTTTCACGTGGTTAGCTTGCCACAAAGCAAGATCACTGCCACGCGAGCCAATTCGGATAGAACGCATAAGAAGAGTTAATGTTTAATAAGGATTTCTTTGGCCATTTTCATGGGCATACTCATGTATTTTTTCTCCATGTAGCCAACGATTTTTTCGAGCAATTCTTTCGAGTCGGCATCCATGTTTTCCAATTCAGCTTTAAACACGTCGTTGAATGCCGTTGCTTTAATGTCTTTCACCATTTGCGGAACGGGACGCATGGCAATTTCGATACGACGTAGCTTCAACAAGTGATTGAACGATTCTATCGCTTCCGCCAAAATAGCTTCTACGTGTTCAATTTCCTGAGAACGCTCTTGTAAGTGGCTTTCAGAAATGGATTGAAGAACATTGATTGAAATCTGACGTGTCGGAAACTGTTCGTGCACATCAGCATGAATATCATTCGGTAATGCTAAGTCAATGGTGATTTTCGGAGCCGTATCACCTTGCAATAGAAAGTTATACACTTCCGGAGTAATGATGGTTTCTTCGGCACCGGTACATGTTACCAAGATATCAAAACCACCGGTATAGGTAGTTAATTGATCCAACGGATAAGCGGTTCCACCCAATTCATCGGCCAGAGACTGAGCTTTGGCAAGTGTTCGGTTGAAAACCACAAAAGAAGACATGCCGTGTTTTTTCAGGAAACGACACATTGCTGTATTGGTAACACCTGCTCCCACCACCAATACACGTGCATCGGAAGGAACATCCATTCCTTGCAAACGCTGGTAAGCGATAGATACAACCGAAACGGGTTTCATGGAAATTTTGGTTTCGGTATAAACGCGCTTGGCGGTTTGAATCACATGCTTGATCAGCAAGCGGATAAAATCACCCGAAAAACCGTTTTTATGAGCATCATCGTACGCATGACGAACCTGGGTAATGATTTCACGTTCACCGATCACCAATGAATCGATAGACGAAGCCACGCGCAAAATGTGGTCAATGGCTTCAATATTGGAAACAACACTGGCGTTTGCCACATAAAAATCAATGGTGTCCTGCGTAAAATCAGGATACAATTGGGTAAAAAATGTTGTAAGGAAATCAATGGATGCTGCTTGCGGACCAACCAAGAGGAATTCAACGCGGTTGCAAGTAGATAAGAAAAGCAATTCGTCGATGTGCAATTGCTCTTTTACAGGATTAAAACGCGCCTGTTGATTTTCAGCCTCAATGTGAAGTTTTCCGATAGCCGAAACATCGAGGTTGCGATGCGTAAAAGCGATGGTATGAAAATGAGTCAGCACGTCTGTTTACCTGTCTTTTAATAACTACTGAACAAAAGTCGTTATTGAAGTCCGATTATTTGTCAGAATACTGTCAGAGCGTATAATTTAGAACTGTTATAAACAAAAAATGAACTGTGTTAAGCCTGCATTAATCGTTTTCAGCCAAGCCACGTTGGTGCAAATCATAAATCATTCCATCCGACAAACCGACTTTTGGAACATACAACTCTTTGCATGCCAGCTCTTTCATGCAAAATGAAAAGATTTCCAACGCCGGAACAATTACATCTGCCCGATCGGGTTTAAGTTGGAAACGATCCATACGCTGATTCACGGAAAGTTCTGATAAATCAGTATAAAGTGTTTGCATTTGCGTCAACTTGACCGGCGATTTTTCTTTTATTCCGAGCAATTTGTGGATTTTATTGATGTTTCCACCAGTTGCGTACACCGTGTGCGGGTCATTCAACTCCACATTGTGCGCAATCCAATCATGCACAGCATCCCAATCTTTTTTGTCGACCTTTCCTTTAAGCATTCGCACCGTTCCGATATCGAATGATTTTGCAGCCACTCGTTCTCCGTGTTCAAACACATTGATTTCGGTAGAACCTCCCCCAACGTCAATTACCAGATACGGTTTTGCTTTTGAAATATCCAACAAGACAAATGTTCCGAAGATTAATCGAGCTTCTTCGTCGCCGGAAATCACTTCTATTTGGATGCCTGTTTCTTCTTTGATTGAACGAATTATTTCGTTGCCGTTTTCCGCATCACGCATGGCCGATGTAGCACAAGCGCGAATTTTTTCCACATCAAAAATACTTGCGATTAACTCAAACGCTTTCATGGTTTTGAGAAAATCATCCGCTTTTTTTGAACTAATTTTTCCGTTTTCAAAAACCTCTTCACCCAAACGCAACGGCAAACGTGTATAGGATATTTTCTTCACGAAAACATGTCCGTTTTCCTGTGCCATTTCTCCGATTAATAAACGGGCGGCATTGGAACCGATGTCGATTGCTGCGTATTTTTTTGCCATTAAATTCGAATAATTGTATCGCTAATAAAATGAACGATATTAGTTTTCTCAAAATGGATTTTTTCGCGACGTCTTAATTTCACGATTTCATCCGGTGCACTAAAACCATAAGACGCGTAAATCCTTCGTTCAGGAAATGAAAGAACAGCATGGACAAGTTTAGACTTTTCAACTATTCCATTTTGGCGAAATATGCTTATAGTATTCAGTAACTGTTCTTTACCATCTTTAAAATCACGGCTAAACTTCTTAACATTTGTAGTGTATTTCAACTCAACGAATAACACCCAACTTTCTGAATCCGAAACATTGGAATCCGAGAAAAACACGGCTTCACAATGCTTTAAATCCTTTTTTCCATCATCCGTCTTAAAACAATGATCATCAAAAACACCGATAGCTATTGATGTTTTTGCCTTATTTTCAATTCTAAGACCCTTTAACTCAGTCTCGTTATCAAGAACTTCAACACCTCGTTGCTTGTTTGTCTTTTTCGAAAAATCAACTAAGAAAAGTGTGCTATCAGTTCGGTGATGAAAATCAACCTTGGAACAAAAATTGAGAATTGACGGCTTCATTACAGACTAATCCTCAAAAAAATCCAACATATCATTCAGATCGTCTGTGATCGCTTTCATCGAATCATCGAAATAATTGTTTTGAACCAAACCATCCTCATCCTGTAAATTCTCCAACTCTCCGTCTTTGATAGACCACAACCCAACCTCATCTGCTTTTACTGGGGCTTTCATAGCGTCAACAGCTGTCAATTCCTGAGTTTTAGGATCCAATTTGGAAGCGAGAATGCAATTATTAATGGTAAACAACACATACGGACTATGAGTGGTCAAAAACAACTCATGCGCGCGATCATCGGCATAACAAGCTTTTACAATGTGCTGAATCAATTCGCGCTGCGTAGATGGAAATAAGTTCTGCTCGGGTTCTTCAATGAAGAATTGAGTGAAATGGTATTCCCGGGAATTCATAAACTTTACTGCATCAGCCTTTTTATCCGGGGAGTCAAGTATATCCAACCCACGTTCTTTTAAGGCTTGATCAATAATCAAGGTTTGATCAAACGAAAAAACCCTTCTTCGACCAAATTGTTTTATGGAAAGAAAATCCAATAACAACACCAAAGGGATTGCAGCTTGTAAACCGCTAGATGTATTTTGTAACGAAAGCTCTTTACCATTTCCTAACGTAACGGTATCTCTATCTCGCTCTTTGTCGTAATGGAATTTTACTCCAAGATTAAGAATGTTTAGCCCGGCAGTTTCCGGATACGAACGCTTAATTGTTGACCAATCATGGATAAAATTCAAAAAATTGTCACTTTGATCCGAATACCTTGTAACATCAGGAAGAGCACTAACAATATTTCTTTCTGCAGGAATATAGATTAGTTTTCTTTCAGCAGAGTACTCTGTTAAGTCCGAAAGCCGCTCGATTTCCAGTTTCCCATCCTTATAAATTACAGAAACATCTTTATTTATGTATGAAAAAAAAGAGCTTTCACTAAAATAGACTTCTTGCAAACGATGAAAAGTCAATAATTGATTTTCAATTAAATCGTGGCGATTAACTAAGAACTCATCTTTCATAGTTGTTAGTGCCCGCTTCTCTACCCACTTGCAAAAACAAATAATCTTCACCAATGTGCTCTTGCCACTACTTTGCGGACCAATGAAGACATTGATCTTTTTGAGATCGATCTCCACATTTTTTAACGGTCCGATATTTCTAATAACAATTCTCGACATGATGTATAAAGATACTTTTTTAATTTACGCTTTTACCAACGCAATTTTCGCATCGCTTTCTTCCAATAAGTCAATCACTTGCGCATCAATGCTTACTGTTCCGAAAGTGATTTCAGTAGCCAACACTTCGTTGCAGACATATTCCTGGTTTTGAGCAATCGCAGACTGAATTTCGGCGGTACTTTCCAACGTCAATTGGATACGGTCGGTTACTTCCAAACCTTTGTCTTTACGTAGATTTTGGATCCGGTTAACCAACTCACGGGCAATTCCTTCCCAACGCAATTCTTCTGTAATGGTGTTATCCAATGCTACAGTCAAACCGCCTTCAGAGGCAACCAGCCAACCGGGAATGTCTTCGGCACGGATTTCAAAATCCAGTAAATCCAATTCAATCGTATCGCCCATTACTTCGCCCTTCCAGCCCGCATTGAGTTCCACTCCGGCAATATCGCCTTGGTCAAACTCGGCAACCAACGTAGCAATGGCTTTCATTTGTTTACCGTATTTAGGTCCAATGGTTTTGAAATTCGGTTTGATGGATTTCACGAAAACAGTATTGGAAGCATCGAGCAATTCCAGTTCTTTCACATTGACCTCAGACAAGATCAATTCCTGCACATGAAGGATATTTTTAGAAAATTCATCGTTGAGAATTGGAACCATGATTTTCTGTAACGGCTGACGCACACGGATTTTTTCCTTCTTACGCAACGCCAACACCAACGAAGAAACCCGTTGAGCGATGTCCATTTGCGCTTCCAATTCCAGATCAATCACCGAAGTATCGCTTACCGGAAAATCAGCTAAATGCACTGAATTTACAGTATGTTTACCTGTAATGTTGTTCAAATCGGTAAACAATTGATCCGGATAAAACGGCGCAATTGGCGAAGCAAGCAATGCCACGGTTTCCAAACACGTATACAACGTTTGGTAAGCCGAAATCTTATCGGTTGAATAATCGCCTTTCCAGAAACGACGACGACATAAACGAACATACCAATTGGAAAGTTGATCGGAAACAAATTCCTGGATCAAACGTCCGGCACGCGTAGGTTCGTAGCTTTCATAAGCAGCATCTACCTGCGCGATCAATGAATGCAATTTGGATAAAATCCAACGATCAATTTCAGGTCGTTCGTTCAACGCCACTTCTGCTTCTGCGTAAGCAAAACCATCAATATTGGCGTATAATGTGAAGAACGAATACGTATTGTAAAGCGTACCGAACAATTTACGTTGTACTTCGGTAATTCCGGCTTCGTCGAACTTGAGGTTATC
>JBILJP010000226.1:0-8338 GCA_044377135.1 Fluviicola sp. | reverse complement strand
ATGCCTGCGGTTTCCAGCTTGGTGACTTCTTCGGCCACGTTTTCTACTTCGAAATAAATCCAGATGCCGTCACCGGATGGCATTTCAGTTACCAGATGCACCGAAAAAGTAGTACCTCCGTCGGGGCATACAAATCGCGCATAATGATCGTTGGAATGCACAATGAGTTGTAAACCGAGCGTTTGGTAAAACGCGATGGATCGTTCGAGATCTAAAACGGGGATGGTAATCTGATTTAAATTCATCTAACAAAGATAAGTTGTTTCATTTTTAGCCACGAATGGACGAATGACGTGCTAGATATTATTTCTACGAATCCTCTCTAAGAATTGCATTCATGCAATTCAATATACTTTCTAAAATGAGTTATCGGACAACACGTTTGTATTCCAGATTCTTTTCACGGAAGTTAACCACAATACCAAGTCTTGAGCCGGATACAGCTAGATAATTAATAGTCTGTTCTAAGTGATTGCTGTTCAACTGTAATACATTCTTTACCTCAAGGATAATTTTATCCCAAACAACAAAATCTGCATAGAATTTATGCGGAAGTATTGTGTCTTGATAGTTAACGCAAAATTCCTTTTCCCGTTTAAATGGAATATTCTGCTTTTTGAATTCGTATTCCAATGCATTCTTGTAAACAACCTCAAGAAAACCATTCCCAAGATTATTGTGGACTTCCATGCATGCTCCTATTATTTTATAGGATTCCAGTTTGTAGATTAAATGACTCATAAACTTGAAGATACGGAGAAAAAATTTCAGAGATTCTACTATTAGGTGAAAATTTTTCCTCAGTTAGTGCATTACAGACGAAGTCTGTAAATTCGTTATAAATTGTACAAAGCACTTCATTCGTTTATTCGTGGCGGACCTACTATGGGCATCCAATCAATCCATTCATTTGCCCCTTTTCGAAGAACCGATAATCTCAAAATTGACCATTGTAGAGATGCCGTTTTCGTCAATGAGTTTGAGGCAGTGCGCTCCAACAGGCGGATTCAATGAAAATTGATGCACGTCTTTGGTTTCACCCAGGTAATAATCATCCAAATGCCAATAAACACGTGTGGAATTTTTGCGATGTCCGGCTTCGAAAATCACTTTCCCTGGTTGGCCGTCAACAGCGATTGGGACGTAAATCTTACTTCCGGCTTTCGGGTAAACAATGTGCAGCGAACCATCCGCTATTTTGGCTAAACATTCGGGTTTAAAGTCGGGTAGAAGTTGATAATTCGGGTGATTTAAGGCATAGTACCGTTCAATCACCGGTGGCAATACAAACCGATTAACGCGTTGCATTTCGAACACACTGGCACATTCGCTATCTACCCGATAAGTGCCGCTTTTGTCTAAAAATACCCGTTGATGATACGGACAAACACTTGTTTTGAGACAGGTTGCCGGAATGCGTTTCTGTAGAACGGTTTCGCAAAATTCTCCGGCTCTGTGACCGCTTTCTCTGCAAATGGCAATGGTTCTCATGTCGTTTTTCGGAACGCTGAACCAATGATTAGCTTGTGGTAATTGTCGGAACACATCAAACAACAATGGAGCTGCAGCTTTCACACCTGTAAGTCCCGGTCTGCCTTCTCCGTCAGCATTTCCAATCCAAACAGAAACCACGTACTTCGGAGTAATGCCCACAGCCCAGGCATCCCTGAATCCGAAACTGGTTCCGGTTTTCCACGCAATTTTTTGGGAAGAACTGAAAATTTTCCAGTTGTTGTCTTCATCCGGCCGGTTGACCTCAATCATTGCGTCGAAGGTGGCATAAATACATCCGCGATTGGTTAGCGATTCGGTGGAAGGATTTTCTAGAATCTCTTTTTTGAGCACGTTTACCGAAGTGCGTTTTCCTGTTTTCAGTTCTTGCGCCATTTGGGTGTAAACCGAATTGAGGTCAGAAAGTTTGACTTCGGCGCCGCCCAAAATGAGTGAAAGTCCGTAATGGCGCGCCGATTGACGAATGGTTGTGAAACCGTATTCTCTAAGATCGTCGCGGAATTTGGTAACGCCGTAGTTTTCCAATAGATGCACCATCGGAATGTTCAGACTTCGTGAAAGTGCTTGATTGGCTGGAACCACTCCGTCAAACTGACCGGAATAATTTTTGGGTGAAAAACTCCCGAATTGCGACGGAACATCGGTGATCAGCATGGCAGGTGTCAACTGTCCTGACTCAAGACTTTTCGCATACAGCAACGGTTTTAGAATACTTCCGGTGCTTCGCGGAGCGTTGATACAGTTCACATTTCCGGCAAATTCTTCTTCGGTGGTAGTGGTGTTTCCCACATACGCTAAAATTTCGCCTGTATTCACATCGGTGATCATTACGGCTCCGTTCATGATGCGGTTGTCGCTGAGAATCTGGTGGTGTAGTTGCAGTTGATGAATGGCTTTTTCCTGTATGTCCTTTTGCAACGTACAAACAATGCGTTCACCTTTATGACCTTGGGCAATCAACCGATCAAGCAAATGCGGAGCGAGGTGCGGAACCGGAACCGGTTTTTCTGGAAGTGGTTCGGTGAGCGCCAGTTCATATTCGGTTTTGTCAAGCGTTTTATTCTCGTAGAGATAACGGAGCAAACGGTTGCGTTTTTTGAGCAGTAAATCGTGGTTTTTTCCGGGATAAATGAGTCCGGGAGCATTGGGTAATACTGCCAGCGTTGCACTTTCTGCCCAGCTCAATTGGTGCGAACTACGTCCGAAATAACGCCAGGAAGCGGCATCGAGTCCCACAACGTTGTTGCCAAACGGAGCATGCGAAGCGTACAAAGCCAGAATTTCTTTTTTGGTGTAGGTCAATTCGATGCGCGTGGCCAGAATCATTTCCAACAGTTTTTCGCTGTAGGTTCGAGGAGGATTTTTACGCATCATACGCGCTAATTGCATGGTGATGGTACTACCGCCACTCACGATTTTGTCACTGCGCGAATTTTGAAGCAATGCTCTTCCGATGCCTTTGATGCTAATGCCGATGTGATAGTGAAAGTTTCGATCTTCAAATGCAATGATGCAGGTCGCCATTTTGGGTGGCACATGTTTCGATTCGGGAAATCGCCATTGGCCATCGTCGGCTATACGGGCGCCCAATAAGTTTCCGTTACGATCAACCAATACGGTAGAAGTACTGTCTTGAAACAATTGATCGGGTAAACATTGTGCATACCAAATCAGGAAAATGACGGTGAGCATCAAATGGATGCGCCTTCTGGTTTTTTTGGTATGCTTGCGCCATTCGCGGTAACGTTTCCACTGATTGATGATTCGTTTCATGCTGCTCCCTAACAATTGTAAGGTGAACTTAATGGCTATTCGGGAAGTTGTGGTGATGACTTTATTATTCGCAGCGATTGAGGGGAAAACCGTTGGGGATTAGTGATTAAGTAGTAGGAAGTTTTTTCCGCTAAAACTGTACATTAGCACCACAAACAAATCCCATCCATTGGCGACACCATTTCGATTGTTTTTCGTTGCATTACTTCTTTCCTTTTCGGGGTGGAGTCAACAATACAATTTCCGCAATTTTACGGTAAAAGACGGTGTGGCTCAATCGCAAGTGTATGCGTTGTTGCAGGATCACCGGGGCTATTTATGGCTCGGAACACGGGGCGGTGGTTTGTGTCGTTTCGATGGAACACAATTTGAAACATTCACCGAAAAAAACGGACTGGTCAACAGTTATATCCGCAAGATAAAAGAGGACAACCAACACCGGTTGTGGATTGCGACCGACAACGGAATCTCCATGTATAATGGTAAAACGTTCACCAATTACAAACCGCCTACAAAAGGTGATCCGGTGACTGTATACGACATTGCTTTCGACCGGAATAACGGTAAATGGTTGGCTACCAGCGATGGATTAATGCACTTTGAAAATGGTGCTTTTTCAGCGGTTTCAGAGCAAGTTCGTTTGCCGAAAACGACCATAAATAGTATCTTAATCGACCGACAAGACCGCATTTGGTTGGGAACAGGTCAAGGGCTTTTCCGCATCGATAAAAAAGGAAACCAACGGGTTTTGAAGTGCTTGAGTGACGAATCGCGGTACATGTCAAACGCCATCAATGTTGTAAAAGAAGGTCCCAATGGATTTATCTGGATTGGTACTTATGGCGACGGTGCTTACGTCTACGACGGCTATCATTATTCCCGCATTGATTGGCACCACGAATTGTATACCCGAACCGTGCTGGATATTTATTGTGACAACGACAATAATGTGTGGTTTGGTACGCTCAATCACGGCATTGTTCACTACAATTCAGCCACAAAAGTTTTTGGAACGCTTACAGAAAAAGAAGGTCTGAGTAACAATCATGTTCGTAGTATCACTCAGGATAACAGCGGGAGCTTGTGGTTCGGTACTTCGGGTGGTGGAATTTGTAATTATTTCGGGAAGTTGTTTACCACTTATGATGTTTCCTCCGGATTGGGGGGCAATTACATTTACAGCGTTTTTCGCGACAGTAAACAACGCTTGTGGATCGGAACTTCGCAAAAAGGATTGACCCTCTTTTCGCAGTCGCGTTTCAGTACCTACAGTGCGCAAAACGGTTTCGCTGATGTCAAAGTGAAAGCTACAGCCGAAGGAAATGACGGTTGGCTTTATTTCGGAACCGACGGACAAGGTGTGTATGCTTATGACGGAGCTCGTTTTGAACTGATTCCGCGCCTGGAACAAATTTATGTGCGTGGAATGGTCACCGATAAAGACGGCGTAATTTGGATGGCGACCGCCGGTTCGGGGTTGATTAAACTTGTACCGAATGGAACGATGCGTCCGGAAATCACTTTCATTACAATGCGTAAAGGCGTGCTTTCAAACCGGTTGACATGTGTGCACCTCGATCGTCGGAATCGCATTTGGTATGGAACCGACAACAACGGAGTTGGAGTAGTGGAAAACGGTCGGCCGATCCGATTACACATCAAAACCAAACACGGTTTACGTTCCAATGCTATTCGTTCGCTTGCCGAAGACCAAAACGGGTTTTTGTGGATCGGAACGGCAGGATCGGGCATTGCCAGTGTCTCTATTTATGGCGGAAGTTTGGAACCGACCAATTACGATCATACGAGCGGATTAACATCTTCCAACGTCTATCTCCTCACAGTAGACAAGCGCAACAACCTCATTGTGGGTTCCGAAACGGGTCTGGATTACATACGGCTCAATGGCAACCGCAAACCCGTTTCCATCAAACATTTCGGTAAAGGAGAAGGATTTACGGGAATCGAAACCTGTCAGAATGCGGTTTTTAATGATCCTGATGGCACTATTTGGTTTGGAACCATCAATGGATTATCGCGCTACAATCCGGCTAATTCGCGCAGTAATAAACACGAACCGATTACGAGCATTACCGATGTACGATTGTTCTACGAATCGTTGAGCAAGACGCCTTATAAAACTGCTATCGGTGATTGGAATGCGGTGCGTAAATTGCAGTTGCCGTTTGATCAAAACCATTTGAGTTTCGATTTTTTCGCCATCAATTTCAGCAATCCCGAAGCGGTAAAATACAAGTGGAAGTTGGTTGGTTTTGATGCCGATTGGTCGCCTGAAACGCAGCAGCACAGCATTGTGTATTCCAATATCAGTCCGGGCAAGTATGTCTTTATGGTCAAAGCCTGCAATGAAGATGGTGTTTGGAACAGTAAACCTCAATTGATTTCCATTGAAATTACAGCTCCGTTCTGGCAACGCTGGTGGTTTATTTTGTTGGGAATACTGGTTGGAGTTGGTGGAATCATCGGAATATTCAGGTGGCAGATCAATCGTGTTCGTACCAAATCACGCGAAATGCAGCAGCGACTTCAGTTGGAAAAAGAAGTGGTGGAATTGGAACAGAAAGCCTTGCGTTTGCAGATGAATCCGCATTTTATCTTCAATGCACTCAACTCCATTCAGTCGCAGATTGGCAATGGCAACGAGCAGGAAGCACGGTATTATTTGGCGAAATTTTCGCGGTTGATGCGTCAGATTCTCGATAATTCAAGAAACGCGTATATTACCTTAGACGAAGAGATTCAAACGCTTGAAAATTACCTATTGATTGAGCAGTATTGTACCGGAAACCGATTTGACTACAGCATTACATTTGATGAGTCGTTGGAAAAGGATTTCATCAAACTACCTCCGATGTTGTTGCAGCCGTTTGTAGAAAACGCGATCAAACACGGCTTTCGCTTTGGGGAAGAACACCTTGGCAAACGCGGACAAATTTCCATTCATTTTTCTGACAAGGGCGAGTTTGTGGAATGTACTGTTACCGATAATGGAATCGGGCGGAAAGAAGCCGGGCGCCTAAATGAAAACAGCAAGGAAACGTATCATCAATCGACAGCTTTGCGGGTAACGCAGGAACGCCTCGATTTGCAACAGAGCGAAATGGGACAATCTTCACTGGAAATCATTGATCTGGAAGATGAAAACGGGAATGCTGTGGGGACGAAAGTGGTGGTGAGGGTGTTGGTGATTTAATGGGTTAAATTCAGTTTTTTAATCCCACGTAATATTGCAAAATTACAAGGGAAATTATCTCACGTAATTTTGCAATATTACATAGAGTTGTTGTTAATAAAAAAATATCACTCAATGTAAAATCACTTCCTAAAAATCGATTCTCCCAAATTTTGGATAATTTTAGAACATGATCAAAGCCATCATCATAGACGACAGCGAACAGGCGCGGCAAACCTTCCGTACCGACTTGCTCACCTACGCCAAAGACGTGGAAGTAATTGCCGAAGCGGGTGGTGTGGTAGAAGGTGCCAAATTGCTGAAGAAAATTCAACCAGACATCTTGTTCCTCGACATTCAAATGCAGGATGGAAGTGGGTTTGATTTGCTGGACGTATTGCCCGAGATCAATTTCAAAATTGTGTTTATTACCGCTTCCGATGCGCATGCCATCAAGGCATTTCGGTATGCGGCCATTGATTATCTACTCAAACCGATTGATCCGGATGAATTGGTGAGCGCTTTGGATAAATTTCGCCAACAGCACCTCAACGAAAACGCGAAGTACCGCTTACTCAACGATTCCCTGAAAAACCACGCGAAACCGCACGAACGTCTGGCTCTGCATTCGCAAGACAAAATTCACATCGTTACCATAAGCGACATTATCCGTTGTGAAAGTGATGTGAATTACACCTGCTTTTATTTCAACAACGGAAAGAAAATGATGGTGACCAAAACGCTGAAAGAGTTCGAAGATTTACTTTCAGACCAGGGATTTTACCGCGTGCACCAATCGCATCTCATCAACACCAAATGCATCCGCGAATACGTGAAAACAGAAGGCGGTCATTTGATTCTCAATGACAATTCCATGATTCCGGTTTCTACAAGGAAGCGTCCGGAGGTGATGAAAATGTTGGAAGGGTTGTGAGAATAGTTTTTTAAGCCAACAACGATTCTGCCGGAATACCAAATTCTTTGTGGAGTTTTCGCATCATTTCCACTGTCAATTTTCGCTGACGATTTAAAATTTCCGACACGCGCGATTTTGTTCCTAAAAAAGGAATCATGTCTACGCGCTTATAACCCATTTGTTCCATTCGGAATTCTATTGCATCAATCGGATCAGGAGCTTCAATGGCGTGGTGTTGACGTTCATACAAATCAATGAGGGTAATGAGCAGTTCCGCTTCATCAAAACGGTCATCTCCCGGCTGTAAATCAAACAACAATTCCATGCGCTCAAGTGCGGCGTCGTATTCCTGTTCGGTTTTAATGAGTTTTGATTCCATAATTTTATTTCTACTAAATGGTTGCCGCGTCTATTTTGTCGTATTCTTTGTGAGTTCCCACAAAACGAATAAACAGCCATTGCGCTTCATAATTGATTTTAACGATCAAATGGTATTTGTTTCCACAGATATTGAAAACAATCCGATTATCGCCAATTACGCTCGCATTTTTATACTGTTGTTTAACCTCATTTGGTGTCTTCCATGTTGCAGTTGATGCTTCCTGATACCACGATTTGAGTGCTTGCTCAGAATCTTCTCTTCCGGGCATTTCCCAATGTTCTTTTAAAGTCCGTTTGGCAACAATGTTTTTCATCCGAATCAAAGTTAACCAATCGCAATAAAAGTTCCAAATTTGGGAACTATTTTATTCGGAACCAACCCAACCCCCACAATCTCCTCAATTGCAGGGGTTCCGCCAAACTACGTTTGCTTCAAAACTTCCACCCATTTGCCGGGAGCGCTGGCATTGATGAGGTGATTGTACATCGCGTCGGAGTAGGTGGTGGGCAGGTAGAAACGACCAAGATAGGTGGCATTGAGTCGTATCGTAAACGTCTTAC
The DNA here is from genome assembly GCA_044377135.1 of Fluviicola sp. GTDB lineage: Bacteria > Bacteroidota > Bacteroidia > Flavobacteriales_D > Crocinitomicaceae > Fluviicola. The sequence continues at coordinate 2 of JBILJP010000226.1, read as the reverse complement.
TC
>JBILJP010000225.1:0-8340 GCA_044377135.1 Fluviicola sp. | reverse complement strand
GACATGGAATTATCGTACTCATCGTGGAAGTATAAATTCACGAAATAGTGACGATTGGCTTCGTAGTTGTCAGCCGAGACTTCAAACGGTTGTACTTGCGCTTTTCCGGTGATGTTGATTTCCTGACGTTTTCCTTTTGAAGAAGCGGCAATTCCATCAACGGTTAAATTTCCGAAACGCAATTTGGTGTAAGCACCGAACAATGTTTGTGAACCAGGGATGAGTGATGTTTGCATCGGCATGGAAACATTCCCCAATTCGATGCGCTGCATGATTTGATCTTCGTCACCCGAATAACCAAGTTTGGTAATGTTATCAAAATCGAATGCAGCTTGAGTATTGTAGCTGGTGTTGAGCTTCAGTTTGGTTCCGATTTGTCCAACAAGGTTCATTTGAATCTGCTGTTGGAAGTCAAAACGGGTAATACGACGTTGTTTTACAGGAAGTAAAGGATTGTCATAACGCGATGAATTGACACCGAAAGACAATTCAACACTACCTTGCGGACGAATGGTGATTTCATCTGATCCGAAGAAGTTTTCAAATACTTTACTTGGGATTTTGATAGGGAATTCCAGGGCCCGATCTTCCTCGGTTTGTTCATCGATTTTGCCTTTCCAGTTTTCCTTGAGTGTTTTTTGGCGCTCATACTCTAGGTATTCTTCGAGCGTCATCATTGACGGATTGCGGTAATTGAGGTTGGATCCTCCGATGGTTTCTTTGAAGACGTAGGTTCCCGTAATAGGATCAAACACAATGGTTTGTTTCATATTGGTCGGGTCACCAAGGTCAAAGCTTTGCGGATTGTTTAGAGTGGGATCCTGCGGATTGGTAATGGGGAAAGGTAGATTTACTCCATTACTGTCCGGATCTGGCTGAGCCATAGCGATCGGCGTCAGCAAGCAACCTCCTACAACGATAAAGATGAGTTGTAGCAAGGCAGCGTAATAGTTAGCGACTTTTTTCTGTTCCAAGTGTTACAATATTTTCAAGGCTCCTTTGATCAATTCTTCAACTGACTCGGCTCCGGTTGCAATTTTTTCAATAGCTTTTTCCGCGGCTTTTTTATCAAAACCTAAGGAAATCAATGCTGTTAACGCATCAAATCGATTAGTATTGTGACCAACAAAAATATTTGTGCCTGCTCCCCATTCTACTTTTACCATTTTGTCTTTCAGGTCGATAATAACTCGCTGGGCAGTTTTTGCCCCGATTCCCTTGATGGATTGGATGGTTCGCACGTCGTCGGTTTGGATTGCTTGGGCTATTTCCGACGGTTGTAATGACGAAAGCATAAGAATAGCTGTATTGGGACCAATTCCTGAAACGGAAAGTAACAAGTTGAATAACTCGCGCTCTTCCAAGGTTGCAAACCCGAATAACAGGTGTGCATCTTCCCGAATAATTTGCTGTGTGAAGAGCTTTAATTGTTCGTCGGAACCCAGTGCTGAAAAGGTGTTGAGCGAAATTTTCACATAATAGCCTACACCGCCACATTCGATGATTACGTTTGTAGGATTTTTCTCTACCAGTCGGCCGTTTAAGTGTGCTATCATGTTTGTTTATTTGTTTTGTGCGTCAACCACAGCAACTTTCACCATGTTTACTATTTCACGAACGGAAGAACCCATTTGCAATACGTGAATCGATTTTTTCAATCCTACCAAAATTGGTCCGATGGCTTCACCTTCCGTGATTTCCTGCAACAATTTGTAGGCGATATTTCCGGAAGATAAATTCGGGAAAATGAGTGTGTTGACTTCTTTATTGGCTAATGTAGAAAAAGCAAACTTTTCGTTCATCAACTCATTGTTGAGTGCAAAATTGGCTTGTACTTCTCCGTCTACAATAATGGTCGGGTATTTCTCATGCAAAATCTGAACGGCATCTGCCATTTTGATGGCATCTTTTCCGACAGCAGAACCGAAATTGGAATAACTCAGCAACGCGATGCGCGGAGTTACTTTAAACTTACGCAGTGTTTTAGCTACATTGCTGGTGATTTCGGCAATTTGCTCGGCCGTAGGATTCATATTGATGGTTGTATCTGCTAAGAACAACGGACCTTTTTTGGTCATTAAGATGTATACACCAGCTACGATATTGACATCTTTTTGCAAACCTACTGTTTGAATAGCCGGGCGAACAACATCTCTGTAATTGCGCGTCAATCCCGAAATCATAGCATCGGCATCGCCGTATTCAACCATCATTGCACCGAAATGATTGCGTTCTCGCATAATCTGAATGGCTTCAAATTCGGTAATTCCTTTGCGCTTGCGTTTCTCGAAAAAAGCCTTTCCGTAGCATTGTCGGCGGCTTTTTTCGGTATCCGATTTCGGGTCAATAATTTGAAAGTCGGAAATCTCAAGGCTGTATTCCTGAATCAACGATTCAATCATTTTGCGATTCCCGAGTAGAATTGGTGTACAAACACCTTCTTCGGCTGCGGTTTGGGCGGCTTTCAGAATTTTCAAGTTATCGGCTTCGGCAAATACAACCCGTTTCGGATTGAGTTGTGCTTTTTCGGTGATGTTTCGTACTAATTTATTGTCTAGACCCAATCGTTTTTTCAACTCCGTTTCGTAGTCGTCCCAATTGGTAATGGGTTTTCTTGCCACCCCTGAATCCATGGCTGCTTTTGCAACTGCCGGAGCAACGGAGTAAATAAGTCGCGGGTCAAGTGGTTTCGGGATGATTTGATCGCGACCGAAAGCGATGTGTTTTTCGCCATAGGCTTCGATTACTTCATCCGGAATAGTTTCTTTGGCAAGTGCTGCGATTGCGAGAACTGCGGCCAATTTCATCTCTTCGTTGATTGTAGTGGCGCGCACATCAAGGGCTCCTCTAAAAATGAACGGGAAACCGAGTACGTTGTTTACCTGATTAGGATGATCTGAACGTCCGGTAGCCATGATGATATCGTTGCGCACAGCCATTGCGTCTTTGTACGAAATTTCCGGTTCCGGATTCGCCAAAGCAAATACGATTGGGTTTTTCGCCATTGCGGCGATCATATCTTTGGATACAAGATTACCTTTCGATAATCCCAGAAAAACATCCATTCCTTTGAAGGCTTGCTCAAGAGAGAAGTCTTTCTTGTGCACGGCGAATCGTTTTTTCTCTTCGTCAAGGTCGGTTCTGCCAGCATGAATCAACCCTTTGCTATCGAACATAAAGATATTCTCTAAACTCGCTCCAAGAGCTACGTACAAGCGCACACACGAAATAGCTGCGGCACCGGCGCCCGAGATTAAGATTTTGACTTTGCCGATTTTTTTATTGGCCAGTTCCAATGCGTTGAGCAAAGCAGCCGAAGAAATAATGGCTGTTCCATGCTGATCATCGTGCATAACCGGAATGTCCAGTTCTTCTTTCAAACGACGTTCTATTTCAAATGCTTCAGGAGCTTTGATGTCTTCGAGGTTAATACCACCAAACGTCGGAGCAATTGCTTTAACAGTCTGAATGAAAAGCTCAGGATCTTTGGCGTCGATTTCAATGTCAAATACATCGATATCCGCGAAGATTTTAAAGAGCAAGCCTTTTCCTTCCATTACAGGTTTAGAGGCTAACGGACCGATATCACCAAGTCCCAAAACGGCAGTACCGTTCGATATTACAGCTACTAAGTTCCCTTTGCTGGTGTATTTGTAGGCGTCTTCAGGGTTTTCAGCGATTTTGAGACATGGCTCTGCTACTCCAGGGGAATAGGCTAGAGAAAGATCTCGCTGTGAAGCGTAAGGTTTCGTTGGAACGACTTCTATTTTACCTGGTCGCCCTGAGGCGTGATAATCCAATGCGTCTTGTTTGCGAATTTTGGGCATATAAACCGTTTCGTTAAGGGGGATAAAGTTAATAAAACTAGGCGGAGTAGCGACATCGGATTGTATACAAAAAGAAAAACCCGCCGATGCGTAAAGCAAACGACGGGTTTCTAAAGAGGTTAAACCTTGATTATTTGATCACAACTTTTTGAGTTGAAACAGCACCTTCAGTTTTAACAGTAACGATGTAGTTACCAGCTTTAAGGTCGTTTACAGAGATTGCAACATTTTGTGCACCTTCTGCATTTGCAACGTTTTGAGTAGAAATTGTTCTACCTGCAAGATCTGTAATAGCAATTTCGTAGTTACCACCTTTACCTTCAAACTTCACGTTTACAACGTCAGAAGCAGGGTTAGGATAAACATCCATACCAACTTGGTTCAATTCGTTTACTCCTGCAGCTGCGATATTGATGTTATCAACATACAAGTTGTTTCCGTAAGCAGATGTCGCAGTAAATTTGATATGCAATTTAGAAGCACTTGCGTAGTTAGCCAAACTTACCGTTTCATTTCTCCAATCTGAAGATGCAGCAGGTGTAAATGGAGCAGTTTGTGCGGCACCTGTAGACAATGTAGTTCCTTGTTTAGAGTAAACAGAAGTCCAGGTTGTTCCACAATCTGTAGAAACAAAAACCTCCAATTTATCATTTTCAGTTTGGTACTGACGGTAAGCAACATCAAAAGTCATGTTTGCACTTGAAATAGATGTCATATCAACCGGAGCAATGTATGTATCACCTTTTTTACCTGCAGAGAAATTGTAGTTATTGTATTTGATACACCCTGTGTTTGCTGTTGCATGTATCCAGTTGTCTCCTGATGTAGAAGTTACGTGGTAGTTTGTGTAAGGGAAAGCAGCATTGGTAAAGTTTTGAGAAAAGTTACCTGTTGTTCCAGGATCAGAGATGTTTGCAAATGTTGTTGTTGCAGTACCTACAGGAGAAACAGAACCCGAACCGTTGATGTTTGTCAGGTAAGAAGTCAACGTATGAGATCCTGAAGCAGAAGCTGTAGTTGGGATAGAGAAGTTTGTTGTTCCACCCGGAGCAATGCTTCCTGTGAAAGGAGCAGTTTGAACTGTTCCGTTGTCGATTTTGTAGTTTACAGTTGCTGTAGTGATAGTTGTTCCACCATCGTTGCTCAATAAAGCAGTTGCGCCCGACAAGTCAGAAGCACAGCTATAGTTTGAAGGAACAGTTAAACTTTGAACTACTGCATAGTCATTTAACGTAACAGGCAAAGAAACACCAGCTTGGTGAACTTCTTTTGATGTGTTGTCTTGAACCCAAGCAACAAAGCTCAATTCGCTCAAATCATAGATATAGCTAGGAATAGCTACGTCAGTGAATGTGAAAGTTTGTGAACCGCCCGGAGAAGAGAAGTTAGCAGCTGTAACTGCAGAACCTGAAGCATTCGGAAGCATTTTACGCATTACATTGTGGAATGCAGTTTCACCGTTTGAACCGGGAGCAGTTGCGAACGTGATGTCTTTTTCAACCATTGCCAATTGCAATACTGTGTTTGTTGGATTCCAAGCTGCAGGAGCTGTAATGGTTACCGTTACGTCTGCCGTTGCAAATCCCGGATCGATATTGTGTGTGATAGTCATGGTTACCGGAGAAGCTACAGCGTAGCGAGTATCAATAGCTCCTTGAGTAACGTCCATGTTTGTTCCGTCCATTACACGATCAGGAACACCGTTAATACCGTAGTAACTTACACGGTTATCGATTTCACCTGGATTGTGGTTATACATTGGATCATAACCTGGCCAGCTCACTTGGTATTTAACTGATACAATTTTTGTTGTATTTGCATCTAAAAGAGTAGTAAGCGCAGGGTTTTGAGCCGCACATGGCGCACAAGAAGCTTGTGAAAAGCTCTCTGCCAAAACCAAACGTTGTTGCGAGTAAGTTACCCCGAATGCAGAAAACACTCCGAAGAATAGTAATGCTTTTTTCATATTGCTTGAAATTTTATAGTACATACCAAATCTAAGAGATGTTTTTGTTACTTACTAATTAATGATGCCTTAAAAGAATATTGATTATTGGAATGCTAAATTTGCATTAAATTGATACTTTCAAAGTATGAAACTCAAAATGATTGTTTTAACAGGTGCTGGGATCAGTGCAGAAAGTGGAATTGCTACTTTTCGTGATTCTGACGGCTTGTGGGAACAGTACCGAATAGAGGATGTTGCCACACCTGAAGCCTGGAAGAAAAATCCGGAATTGGTGCAACGGTTTTACAATCAGCGCAGAAAACAGGTAATTGCTTGTGAACCTAACGCGGCCCACTGTTTTTTTGCCCGTTGCGAGGAATTGTTTGATGTGGCCATCATCACGCAAAACATCGATGATTTACACCAACGTGGCGGTAGCTCCGATATTCTTCATCTGCATGGAGAAATTCGCAAGAGTAAAAGCTCGGGACCAAAACAAGAACAGGCCTATTACGAGATCGACGGTTGGGAATTGAGCATGGAGGATCGTTGTAAAGATGGTTATGTATTGCGGCCGCATGTGGTGTGGTTCGGCGAAGCTGTTCCGAATCTTGAACGAGCGGTTTTAAAAGTTGCCGAGGCAGACATTCTGGTGGTTGTAGGGACTTCTTTGAATGTTTATCCGGCAGCTAACCTGATTCATTATACACCCGATCATTGCCAGAAGTTTGTCATTGACCCGAAAGCAGACGAATTGGAAGTGCCACACACATTTACCAAGATCAATGCCACGGCTGTAGAAGGAGTGAAGCTACTTGAAAAGTATCTAATTGAAAATTGAAACTAAAATTCTTTATAAAACAAAAAAGTCAACCACCTTAAGCGATTGACTTCTTATAATAATGAGTTATATATCAGTGCTTCACAACAATGCGTCGCGTTTGAATGGCTTCACCGTTTTCTGAAACGGAAATTAAGTAAACACCGTTTTTGAAGTTACTTACATCAATTTTCTCGATTGCACCTGCTTCATCTGCATAAACTACTTTACCCAATACATCTGTTACGCGCACACTATAGTCACCAGAGAGACCAACGGTGTTTACGGTAATCATATTAGATGCAGGATTCGGGTAGACAGTCATTCCAACTTGAACCGGATCAGGCTCATTTATTGAAGCAGTTTGATTAATGTGGACATCAATGCTGTCTACGGCAGTTGAACCGTCCATGAAATAGTAACGGTATTTTCCACCACCTTCAGTTGTATAAAGAGTAATAATCGGCTTTAATTCAGCAGTAGAATCGTTCATCACCGTAACCTCTGGAGACGTCCAGGGATTTGCAGCCTGATGACCATAGCAAAGACCTTCAAATGTTGGGTCATAACAAGGCCCCCAACAATTTTGATCTTCCCATTCGATAGGCACATCTAGTCGAACACGTTTAATCGAGAGCATTTTTGTTGAGCCGGTCATATTTTTAATATAGAAGTGCACAGTAAGGTCTGTACCAACCGGAACATTGTTTTCAACGTGCACTCCACCTCCGATATCAACGGAACCTGCGTCAACAGCATTGCAGGAAGATTCATGGTAAACTTCGTACTGACTCCAGCCGAATGACGAAACGAGAAAACTTGTAAAAACAACGGAAATGATTTTTTTCATGGAATGATTTTTTAGAATGGAATATGCTTTAGTTCATTTTCAAAGGGGTAAAAAAAAGCCACTGGTTTGCACCAATGACTTTTTTATATGTTTAACTACGTATTTATCAGTGCTTCACCACTACGCGACGTGTTTGAATAACTTCTCCTTTTTCGGCAACGGTAATCAAATACACACCGTTTTTGAAGTTGCTCACATCAATTTTCTTAATGGTTCCGGCTTCATCTGCATAAACTACTTTACCCAATACATCTGTTACGCGCACACTGTAGTCACCAGAGAGACCAACGGTGTTTACGGTAATCATATTAGATGCAGGATTCGGGTAAGCTGTCATACCAACTTGAACAGGATCAGGTTCATTTATTGAAGCAGTTTGGTTAATGTGGACATCAATACTGTCTACAGCAGTTGAACCGTCCATGAAATAATAACGGTATATACCACCACCTTCAACGGCATTGATAGAAAAAATAGGCTTCAATTCAGCGGTAGAATCATTCATAATCGTAACTGCCGGCGAGGTCCAAGAACTTGCTGCCTGATTACCATAGCAAAGGCCTTCAAAGTTTGGATCATAACAAGGACCCCAGCAATTTTGCTCAGTCCACTGAGCAGGCACACTCAATCTGACACGTTTAATAGATACCATTTTTGTTGAACCTGTCATGTTTTTAATATAGAAGTGAACAGTCAAATCCGTACCAACGGGAACATCGTTTTCAACATGAACACTACCTCCTATATCAACGGAGCCAGCGTTAACTGCAAGGCAAGAGGATTCATGATAAACTTCATATTGTCCCCAGCTTAAAGAGACAAGTGATAAAGCTGTAAAGAGAGTGTATAATTTCTTCATGTTTTAAGGTTTTGAACAAATATAAACCAAAAATCC
>JBILJP010000224.1:0-8350 GCA_044377135.1 Fluviicola sp. | reverse complement strand
GTGCATAAAATGATGATCTCTATCCCACTGCCTTTTTTCAAGTTATTGTGGGTGCAGTTGCTATTGTTTATAGTTGTAGTTGGTATTGTTGTTTGGTTAACCGTAACATTTACGGGGAGGATCAGAAAAAAGCAACTCGCTGCAAAAGACATTCAACTCACCATGGCCGATTTGGAATTAATATCGCTGCGTTCCATGATGAATACCCATTTTGTATTCAATGCCCTCAATTCCATTCAACAATTTATTTCAGGGAAAAATCATCTGGAAGCCAATCGTTACTTGGGGAAATTTTCGCGACTAATGCGCAATCACCTCAATGCCTCGTTGGATACCTACATTCCTTTGACCGAAGAACTGCAATCGCTCGATCATTATTTATCGCTGGAAAAACTAAGGCTAGAGGAGCGTTTGGAATATACATTTGTCGTTCCGGATGAATTACCCGAATTGAGTATTCCGGGCTTTATTCTTCAACCATTGGTAGAGAACGCCATTTGGCATGGATTGATGCCTCTTGAAGCAGGCGGAAAAGTTGAAATCATTGTTGAATTAAGTGATACTGAACTTACCATCTATATCCGCGATAACGGTGTCGGATTAAAGTCGAATCACCATCAAAACCACAGCAGTCGTGGTATCCAAATGATTCACAAACGCCTGGAAATTCTATCTGATCGAACGGGCAGAAAACATAGTTTATTCCTCCAAAATGAAATTGAGGGATCAACCATTACGGGGGTCACAGCAATTATCACTATTTCTCGCATCTAACCCCCTTTAATAAAACCATTTATCCCGTTCGTCAATTCAACCTCAACGGTTGTGCAAACGGCCATTTTAACAAGCGTGCATTCTTCATCTTTGTTGAAGTTAATGATCTTGTTATGGAAGAAAAACCACGTTCACGCAGTCCGGCTAATGTTGTTATGACACACAAATTTTTATAAGCCAAAAATAATTAACCATTAATTTATTCAATCATGAAAAAACGCACATTATTATCTTGTATGGCATTGTGTTTAATTAGCAATATCAAAGCACAGTGGTCTCCAATGGCGACGAATATTTGGAACCTAAATACAGGGACTGTTGGTATAGGAACAACCACACCCAATACCTCCTATAAGTTACATGTGGCGGGTAGTACACGAATCTCAAATGGGACAGGTTATGTTGATTTGCTTCCGGCTGTAGGTGGTGTAGAACTTGGTGGAAATACGCTTCCGGTCGCATTTATTGATTTTAAAGGAATGAATTATCTAAGTGCTGACTACAGAGCCAGAATTCTATATTCTGATAACAATGGCCTGTTTTTTCATACGGGGGCCAATGGTACATCAAGATTGTTTATATCAGATGCAGGAAAAGTTGGAATCGGGACCACGACAATCCCTGTAGCTTGTTTGGTAAACATAAATGGTGGAACAAGAGTTTCTGAAGGAGCAAGCTCTTATTTTGATATTTTGCCTTGGTCAGGTGGATTGGTATTGAATTCCGGTCAGAATGCAGGATATCTTGATTTCAAAATTCCAACTACTCCCGCAAATCAATTTGCTGCCCGAATTTTGTATGATGCTACGTTCGGATTAAATTTTTTCGATACTGATGGCAGTTCTGCAACCATGGCGATTGACGATGGATCGGTTGCGATTGGCGTAGTTCCAAAACCTGCCGGATACAAGCTGTATGTTGAGGGTGGAATTTTAACTGAAAAAGTTAAAGTTGCTGTAAAGACAGACGCAGTGAATTGGTCTGATTACGTATTTGAGTCTGACTATAAATTATTAGCATTGGATAGTGTACAGGTTTATACACAACAACATAAGCATTTACCAGGTATGCCTTCTGCAGCTGATGTTTATAAGAACGGAATTGATGTAGCCCAAATGGATGCCTTGTTACTTAAGCAAATAGAAGAATTGTGGTTGCAACTGATGATTTTGAAAAAAGAAAATGAAGCGTTAAGAAATGAGATAAATAGTTCAAAATAACCTAATCTAACATAGTATGAAAACTTATAGATATTGTTGGATCTTTCTGGTAATGATCTTTTATCAGATAGGTGTGTTTGGGCAAACAGGCGCTACTCAAATACTGAGTAATTACAGTTTTGAACAAAAGAAAAGTTTGACAGATTATCCAACTAATTGTTTGAGTGCGGAAACCTACTCAGTAGACTATTTTAATAGAATTCAAAATTGGAGTAGTTTTTACGCAACTGATCCGCCTACTTGCAACGAACCAGGTTTTGCAACTTGGTACACTCACTCCCCAGATTGGGTTGGAGGTTTAGGTGCAGGTTGTAGTAAAGGATGGGACGGTAATTTCAGCATAGGAATTAGCAATTATGAAAATTGTTGGCAGCAATTTGCAGATCAGTGGTCAAGCGAGGTTCTTGATGACCAGAAGTGTTATGAAATTAGAATCAAAGCACGCATACTTTATCCTGAACACTACAATAAAAAGTTGGACGTTATTCTATCAACAGAAAAACTGCCATATAAAGAGAACTTGATGGGCAAGCCTGTGGGATTCGAAGATTGCGAGTATTGCAATTTGGACTATCAAACTTACTCAGTTACCCCAACAGAAGATTACAAAGTAATTAAACGATTTGAAATCGATGATTTAACTGATGTCGGAGAAAATCCATATAATAACTACTCTAACGGATGGTTTGAAGTGCATGCAAAAATTAACATGTCAGATTTTAATTGGGGTGGAATTTTTCCTATTGAAGAATATCTTTATTTTACACTTGATTTAAGACCAGAAATAATTCCAGGGTATTGTAGCTCAGAATATGCTATGGTAGATTGGGTAGAGTTTTACGAATCTTGTCCGACTCATTACCTCATATATGGTGCGATTATTGCAGGTCAACAAGCTGAATACGTTGCTCGTGATTACATTAAGGCTGGCTTCATGGATAAAGGACCGGCAATAGTTGCCAGCAATGGTAAAACGGCCTTTAAAGCGAAGAACTATATTGAGTTAGTTCCCGGCTTTTTGTCTGACCATGGTTCTGTTCTTGAGATAGTCCCTAATACTACTTGTAATGGTTGTTCAACTATTGGTCCGGTTGATCCAAAAACTATTTCAACGGTGCAACAACCGGAGATACTAACTAATCAGCGTGTTAATAACACAAGGTCTTTCTCTGAAACGGAAGTTCAACTAGAGGATTTGAAAGTGTTTCCGAATCCTACTTCTGGAATTGCGACGATTAATTATTCCAAAAACATGGGATCAGTTGAAGTGTTTGATAATAAAAACAAGTCAATAAAATTGATTGAGAACATTAATGCCAATCGATTTGATCTAGATATTTCTGATTTAAAATCAGGTATCTATTTCGTTTTGATTCATACCATAGAGAATGAGATTGTCTATAAAAAGTTAGTGAAAATTTAAGTGAAAGTCATCGTTTTAATTAAGAAGGGAAGTTTTATCATCTTCCCTTTTTGATATCACAACAAAACGAAATTGAAACAAAATCACAACGGGTTTTACTACGGTTATTACCATTACTCGAATCTAACCCCCTTTAATAAAACCATTTATCCCGTTGGTCAATTCAATCGTAACGGTTGTGCAAACGGCCATTTTAACAAACGTGCATTCTTCATCTTTGGTGAAGTTAATGATCTTGATATGGAAGAAAACCCACGTTCACGCAGTCCGGCTGATGTTGTTATGACACACAAATTTTTATAAGCCACAAATAATTAACCATTAATTTATTCAATCATGAAAAAAATCATTTTTTTAATTGCAGGTGCATTGATTGCAACTTGCTCTGGAACCACACTTGCTCAAGCAGATTTTGACTGGCAAAGTGTTGTAAAAACTACCGGTTCAACAATTGAAGCAACAGATATGGCTTCCGGGGGTTCAGGAATTATGTTCGTAGCAGGTAGGTTTTCCGGTACCGGACAATTTCCAACAGGAAATATTACCGCTGCTAACGGCACAGATGTATTTATCGCAAAATACAATACCACTACCGGAACTTGCACGGATGTTGCGACCTTTAACTCAACTGCCAATGATGAAGCAGCAGGAATAGCAGTAGTAGGAGGTAATGTGTATTTGGCGTCTACTGACGGCTTTGGTGCAAGTTCCATTTATAAAATTGATGCTGCAATGAATCCGGCAACAAAAGTCACTTATCCGATAGGTTTTGTGACACTTACTGATATCGTAAATGGAGGGTCTGGCTTATTTGTTTCAGGGATTTTTGAAAACGGCTTCGAGCAATTGGTTAGTAGCGACGGAACGTTTACTGACCTAAACGCTTCTTATAGCGGAAAGAACAGTTTTGTTGCCAGAATGAGTTCAACAGGAGTGTTTACTGCTGCAACTGTGCCACTATATTCCACAGCAGACAATGTTATCACAGCAATTTTCTGGCGTTTAAATAAGTTATACGCCACTGGAACGTTCTCTGGAACGATTGATTTTTCCGGCTCGGGACCATTCTTAACGGCTCTCGGGGCACAGGATGTATTTGTATTAAATATGACCGCAATTGCGGGTACCCCTAGTTCATTGTTGTGGAGCTCTAAAGTGATGCGAGGTGGGAGCTCAATAGCTTCTGCTAGTCCACCAGCTTATTCTAACACAGAACTCTGGAGAGACGCCGGACGCGATATTTTTGCCTCAAATAATGGGGTGTATGTAACTGGTCATTTGGAGGGCCAAACGCCCAATTCTTTTGGATCATATACCAATTATGCAGGTGATGGAGCGTTTATAGCACGCTTTAATTTAGATGCGGCAAATGATCTCGTTCTTACGGGAACTTATCCGGCATATTTGAAAGTTTCAACTAGTTGGACAGGTACTGCAGAAGCTGGTGGTTATAGTATTGGGGCTGATACAGATGGTAACGCCTACGTAACCGGTTATTCAGATTATAAAATGAAACTGGGAAGTTTTAATCTGGGTGGAACGAATGCCCCTGGATTTTACGCAAAACTGGACTTAAATGGTAATGTTACCCAATGCCAACCGCTAAATTCCAAGCAAACTAATACTGATGCTAATTATACTAGACCAAATGCTTTGGTTGTTAGTGGCTGTGAGGTTGTGATTGCAGGATCGCTTCCTTCTGGTCAATTTGCCGCTGGGAATTTAGGTGCAAGTACCTCATCTCCAAATAGACACATGTTTGTTTGCAAAGCCAATAGAGATTTATATCTACCTTATTCTATAACAAGTTGTGGACCAATGCCACGTACGTTTGTACTTAATGCAGTTTCTTCAGCCACATCTTATTCATGGTCTCCTGGAACCAATTTGAGTTCAACCACTATTGCTAACCCAACGTTTTCTTTAGGTTCCGGATCAACAAATACTGCTTATACTGTTACAACAACTGGCACTTGTCCGGGAAATGCCACTGTCAATGTCATTGCAGGTCCGGTTCAAGCTGCAAATGCCGGTGCTGATCGACAGTTGTGTCATGATGAAAGTTCTGTTTTGGGTGGTGTTGCAGGAATTGCAGGAATTAGTTATTCATGGTCTCCATCCACCTATTTGTCATGTGTTAACTGTGCTCAACCTACTTTAACCGTTCCAGGCACAGGTTTGGGTAGTTCAATTACATATACGCTTACTACGACCACAATTTGTGGCAATACCACAAGTGATCAGGTGGTTGTGTCTCCAAAGCCGGATTGTCCGCGAAGTACTTCGGCAAATACTTCCGGAATGTTGACATCTCAATTGTCTGTTTATCCGAATCCAACCAAAGAAATTTTGTATGTGGAACTGGAAGGAGAAGAATTGGAAGAAATTGTACTGAGGGATGTTAACGGGAGAGTGATTTTGTCTTCGAATGCATCAGAAACAATAACATGGGAGTTAAATCTAACTTCTTTTCCGATTGGGATGTATTTATTGGAAGTTAAAGGTAAAAATGGATACCGAGAGTCTCAGCAAGTGGAGAAAAACTAAGTCTCGGTATTGATGTATTCCCGCAACCCAACTACCGCCTCAGAAGCAATTTTGAGGCGGTGTTTTCATTTAAATCCGATTCAATATTCACTCCTCGTTGAATCAATTTTCTCTTTTGCTTTAAAATCTGTTTGTCCGCAGAAGTTTCCGTTTTCGCTTAACACGCTTATCACAATTCTTTCTATATTCGTTTCAAACAATCACATCTATGGAATCTGAAACTGCACTGCCTCAATTGACCGCCGAAGAGCAACGTGTATTGGGAGCGCTTCTCGAAAAAAGTAAAACAACTCCCGATTATTATCCGCTTACCTTGAATGCGCTACTTACGGCATGTAATCAAAAATCGGCGCGTAACCCGGTGGTAGAATACGATGAAGAAACAGTAGTTCTGGCGCTTGATTCGTTGAAACGCAAACACCTTTCTGCCAACGTAATCGGGGCAAGTGGAAGCCGCGCGTTGAAATACCGTCATGCTATTGCGGTTCAGTATCCGCTCGATCCGGCTGAAACATCGGTGTTGTGTTTGTTGTTACTCCGCGGACCACTTACCGCAGGTGAAATCAATTCCAATTCCGGTCGTTTACACGATTTCGAAGATCTGGCTGAAGTGCAGCAAACGCTTGAAAATCTCGCGAGCTACGAAATACCCTTTGTAGAACAGTTGCCTCGTAAACCCGGACAAAAAGAAGCGCGTTATTGCCATTTATTCGCACCGGTTCCCGAATTTGATGAAAGCAGTTATGGTAGTGAACCCGCCCGAAAAAACGTGAGCGAACTAGAGGCCCGCTTAACGAAAGTAGAAACCGAATTGGAAGAACTCAAAGCGATGGTGGATAAACTGATGACGGATTTGTATTGATGAACATTTTCTTTTTCCTTCGTAAGGAGAAATATCATATCGGCATCGAATACGCCCTTCCGGCATACCGCAGTTGTTTCACATTCAGGTTTTCCGATTGCAGCAAATGAATATCCGGAATAAAGAGAAAGTAAATTTCGATCTTCGGTTCGTCCAGTGATTGATTCTGATACTTGTTTTTGAGCACAATGTGCGTGGAAACATAATTGTTGTAGTTGATCGGTGTGTTGAGCTGAAATACATACCAACCGCTTTGACCGTTTACCTGAATCTTTTTGACACAAACTCCACTTTTGGGCAATTTATCACCGATATACGGATTGTTTTTCGGAGCGAATAAGCGTAAGGTCAAGCCGATAAAATCCTGCTCATCTTCATCATCATTGCCGCCCATACCAAAAATGGAGCGCGAAAAAGCAGGCATTCGAAACCGCCACTTATTCCAGACACCTTTTCGCAGATTGAACCGCTGTAGCATCACCGACATGTAGATCAAAAACATAAAGACCATAATCACACTGGATCGAATCCGGATATTTCCGTCGTCGGCACCGTATTTCCAACTCATCATCAGGTATTCCACCATCAAAATGGCAAGCAGTGAAAACGTGAGTAAATCTTGCTGAAAATTGGCATTGTAAGCATTGTTTCCACTAAAGAATCCTGAATTATTGAGTGCGTTGTTTTTGAAGAAAAACCAAACATGTAATGATCCGATAAAAAACAAAGTTGTTACAAACGAGAAAGCGCCAACGGCATCACTGATCAACCAAAAATCGTAGAAACCATGAGCCAAGGCGGCGGCAATGAATCCGATAACCGGAGTGAGGATTTTCCAAATGCGCTGTTTGTAACGGTATTTTGCCAGAATAAAAGCATATGCCACAATGGAAGCAAAGAACATGTGTCCGACAGATGACATAATCGTTCTGCCAACGATGTTACTCGTGTTTTCCAGGTACATCAGGTTTTCAGCAAAAGCAAACCCAAGTGCCGAAATGGAAGCATAAAACAAGTAATCGTAAGGTTCTTTCATGCGCTTGCTGAATAACGCAAACAAAAGCCAAGGAAGCAATTTCACCAATTCTTCACTACCGCCGATCACCACAAAACAGTAGAAGAAATCATTCACTGCTTCGCCGTTGATCCTGAAATGAAAGTACAAATCGGCTGTATCGTAAAGCGCCAGACAGAGATAGGTAAATAGCGCTCCACCAATAAAAACAATCAGAATCGGTTGCCATTTCTCGCGATTGAAGACATCCATCGACCGCAGGAAAATGACCCAAACAAATGAAACCAGCAACGCTGCTAAAAACGTGAGCCACGAAACTGAAAATACGCGCGCTTCAACAATGTTTTGAAAGTAAAGTCGCCAATGTCCGTGCGTGAAATAATAATCGTTTTTGAGCGAATAATCGAAAAACGGTCTTGCTTGTGCATCACAGATGAGCGCATCTCTTTTTTGTAAATCAGAGGTGCTGTAAACGGCAAAAAGCAATCGGTAAGCACGTCCGTTGGAAG
>JBILJP010000223.1:0-8355 GCA_044377135.1 Fluviicola sp. | reverse complement strand
GAGTTCCCACCAAGACATCCAATCCTTGCAACACCATGGCTGCCTGGGTATTGATATTAGCTCCACCGTATACGCCACCGGCAACCACGCTCATGTTGGGCGTTAGTTTTTCCACTTCGCGCACCACTTGCACCACCAACTCGCGGGTAGGCACCACAATCAAAATCTGCGGATGCGGTTCTTTGGAAAATTGCCACTGGCTCAGAGCCGGCAAGAGGTAAGCCATGGTTTTACCCGTTCCGGTTTGGGCTATCCCGATTACGTCTTTTCCCGACATCATCACGGAGAATCCTTTGGCCTGAATGGACGTGGGCGTTGTGTAGCCCAATTCATCGAGCGCGTTTAGGAGCGGTTTCTTTATGTTTAAATCGTGAAAAGTCATGCGGGAAATTTTGGCAAAGGTAATGAAAGGAATTGGGGTGGAGGATTTTCATGGTCATTCCTTTTCTCTCAGAGGAGGCTGACTGAAAAACAAAAAGTGAATCTGACATTTTTAGAATGGGTTATTAACCACATCCTCCTGAGGCGGACGCGGCAGGGCACAATAGGAAACATAGACTTTGCTCGACTATTCTGAGTAGTGTAGTTGGTTATCTACTTTGTTTCCTTTTTTGTTGATGTAAAACCATGAATGCACTTTCCACTTAGAATGTTCATCATTTATTTCAGTACAATCATTGGAAACTTTTGCTTTACCATCCACAAAACTTGCTGCGCACTTAAATTGTGGTTTTATAACGATTTCGCCTTTATGGTTGGCATAGCCGTATTTTTCGTTTTCCGTAATTAAGATCATTCCATCAGATTCCATAGTTGGATACGCATCGCCCGACCAAACAGCATTGAATAATTTTCGTTCCTTTTTATTGATGCCGATTAATCCTTTGTGTTCATCCAAAACAACCGCATAGTATGCGAACGTATCGGTAAAACATCGCGGATATTTGTCTAATGGAATTACCGTATCACCGTTCGCGTTCACATAACCGGATGTATATCCGAGAGGAGCAAATTTCGATGTGTCATCGTAGTTTTCAATTAAAATCCAACTCTCTGGCTTTTGTTCTTTTTTGTCGGAATGTTTTGTTGTGCAGGAAATGAATGATAATAGAACAACTATGTAAAAGAGTGCTTTCATAATTTGAATACTAACGGGGCAGATTCGCCAAAAGTCATTTTTGTTGGTTTTGAAAATCACATTGCCAAAATCATTGGTGCGAATGATCTCAATCGCGGTTATTCCTTTCCAATTCCAAGATTTGTTTATTTCGGTGATCATTTTTTAGATTTTGGTAAGAGTTCACACATCGCCAAATAACGCAAAACTCTCACAAGGAGTCGGAGTTTACTTGTAATGTTCTTTTAAGTCCTTTTCAAATTCGGGGGTGTCATAATATTTGCTTGAATTAAAAGTACTTCTAGTTTTGTCTTCACCTGTTTTATTATCCTTGTAATGAAATTCATATTTAGGATTTTTGGATACGGTTGTCATCAAAGGTTTCCATTTACTTTCAAAGATCTCGATCTTACTGTCGATTTGTGTTTGATATTCCTCTATTTTTTCAGGTCTATAAAGCAATGTAAGTGCACGAACCTTCGCATATGTTATTTTGTCAACGGCTTGATTGGGATGTTTTGCTTTGTAAAGTTTTTTAAAGCATAGATATCCAAAGTATGCGTTATCAAGTTTTTCTGTCTCTTTCAATGTCTCTGATGTGAAATTTTGTTTTAAGAACAGTTTTTTCTGTTTACCCTTTTCAACGTTACCATTTGAAGAAAAGTAAACTCGAAAGAACAAGTTTCGTTCTATAATCTGCTTTTCATTTATATAATTATTAAACAATCCGTCTGCAAACTCACCTCTTTTCCGCTCGTATAGTAGTCCATATCTATCAAATAAAACTTTCTGAATTTCTACGTGTATTGCTTCATTTGCAGAACGATCAGCTCCAATAACCGGAGTTTGTTGATTTGTGGCAGTTGAAATTTCTTCAATTAGTTCAATTTTACTTCTTTCATCGTTCTTATCAAGTAAGGTTATAATTTTTAGAAGAACCTCTTTGTTTTGGAAAACTGTCTCTACATCTGTGTCTTTGTGGGTTTGATAAATTCTACTTAATGTATAAGAAGTTTGACCACCATTTATAATTTGAGGATTTTTGACGATTAATTGTGCCTTGTTTTTTTGCCCAATTTTTTCATTAATTAAAGTTTCATCAGATAACATGGTTATCCCGTTATTAAATAATGCAAATTCATTTGTATCCTTGTTAATAATAGTGTCTGTAATAGCTGTGTTTACTTTTTTACCTTCTAAATCCAAGTAGCTTCTAGGGTTGTATTTAAGCACCGAATTTTTGTACTTATTCATTATTCTTCCTATCTCTATGGTTGGGACAAAGAGTACTGTAATTTCGCACTCCCCCTTTTTGGTTAAAACGGTGTAGCTAATTTTGCTTCCTGCGTTTTTATTACTTAGGTCAATGTTTATGTTTAAATCTGTTGCATTATAAAACGTTCCTGAGATAATAGGGAAAATTAATTTCTCATACGTTTTTTCGTAATCAAAAACTTCCGTTGCAAATCCACCGGTAAGTTGCCGCAATTTACTGTCTGTCCAACCGCTCAAGTTCGCAAGGACTATTACTTTATAAGAATACCTAGCAATGTTATCAATTTCTCGTATGTCTCGCTGTAATTGTTGGATTTTCCCGTTATAAGGATTCTCTGACTCATCGTGGGTTTCGCCATCAAGTATTCTATTGATATCCATGACTAAGATTTCTTCGAGAGCTATTTTTTTATTTTCAAAGTTTATTTCATTAATTCTAAATTTAGATTGTATGAAATAAATAGTTTTATTGTCCTTATTAATAAAATACCCATCAATACCGCCATCATAAGAACCATCAGTTATAAAATATTCTCGATCACTAAATTCCAAAAGGCCAAAACTAACTTTCAGAAATAGGTGAATGTATGCCCTTGCTCTGGCTTGATTGACTTTCTCCACGTCCGTATAGTTGGGATTGTATTTAGTAAAAGATGCGTCTGTTGGTTTTAATTCCTGTCTTAATTTGTCTAGGATGTCGATTAGTATTTGGTACTTTGGTGATATCATTAATCTTGTCATTTAGTCTTAAAAATATTGCTACGAGCTTACAATTAACAAAACAACTACCTAAACTCCTTCTTTATAAGCAATCCAAGCCAATCTCTTTGAAAAACCCGTCCTATCCGTGAATCAGCCACAAGCGTGTGCTTCGTAGTTATTGTTGGATCAATAATAGTAAAAATAGTTGAAGGTGAAACAGTGGTTGATCTTAGTTTTGGGCAAACGTTAGTAGCGGGCTGATGTTTCCGTTGTCGGCCTCTTTTAATGCTGAGATGTATTTTTTTCGCGTTTCATCTGCTTTCACCATATTGGACGTGTGCCAGCTGAAAATCTCCTTTCCGAAAATCGCTTCAATCATGACATCGGCCATCAGACGTGAATGCCTGCCATTTCCATTCGGGAAGCAATGAATTGCTACCATTCTATGTTTAAATCTGATAGCAATTTCTTCGGGTGAATACGTTTTGTGTTCGATCCAATAGTTGGTGTCATCCAACAAGTTTTTCAGTTCTAGTCCGATAAGCGGCCAATTTATTCCAATGTTTTTATTCGTTTTTCTGAATTCACCGGCCCATTTCCAAACATCGCCGTACATCTTTTTGTGCAGATCTTTTATGAATTTTTCAGTCAGTATTTTTTCTGAGGTTAAAGATGTGTGAATTGTCCATTCAACCGCCTTTTCAATATTCAACTGCTCAAATTCATCCAATTCTCGTTGGGTGGTAATGGATTTTATCTTGAGGCCTTCTTTTTCTTCCTCATCTAAAGGCGTTTGTCCCTCATTATATTGTAAATCTAATCCCATAATGATTTCCTCATTTCCCGTTTTAGTTCTTCGGCCAACTCTTTGATGGTTTCATCCATTTTTTCGTCACCAATTCCTTGTCCCTCCAGTTTCATGTTTTGGTTGGTACGCATCACGATCTTTCGCGCTAGTGTCTCAGCTTTTCGTGTGACTAATTGATCAATCGTTCCGTCTTTCGGCACGTACCCATACACGAATTTCAGATCCAATGCTTCGCCCACTTCTTTTAATGAATTGATAGATAAAGAACCTTTCACTTCGTTATCTTCTATTTTTTTTACACCTTGTCTGGTGAGGTTCAGTTTGGTGCCAAGTTGAGCCATCGTCATATTGAGTGCGGTGCGAACAGCGTTGATCCACCCATTATCCGGAATTACAACCAGTTGGGTTTTCTCAAAGTGCTGGAGCTTTTGGTCCAATTGTTCAATCAACAGCTTTTTCTTATTTCTCATTTATGTCCCCATTTTGGTTTACAAAAAAAGTAAATTGTAAACCAATTAGTTTACAATTATACAAAAAAGTAACCAATTTGGTTTACATTTTGAAAGTTTCTCAAATAGATTGACTGTGAATTGCAGTGATTTACTAGCGTTGAACTTGTTTCAATCGATTATTTACCAAACTGATTGGTTATATTCGTTCAGATAAATCACCATCGATGTCAAAACAAATCGTATTTCTTTGCTTCCTGCTTGTGAGTCTAACGGCTTTAGGACAGCCGTATGTGTATCGACCGGCTTTACAAAGTGTTGAAAATCGCAATTGGGAGCAGTTGTCGGCACGAATGGATTCCGTTGAGCAATTTTGCGCCGATTCGATGTTGTTGCCCATGACGCTCAAAGCAATTGGTCAGGAATTGTTAGCCGTAAAGGAATACGAACATCTTAAATTGTACGCTCGTAAAATGATCGCCTTTGATGCAAAAAAGCAACAAACGCGTTTTCCCACAACTGCCGATCAAAAATGGAATTGGGTGTTTCGGGAAGAAACGGATAAGCTGAATGAAATAGGGAGTTATTGCCTGTCAACCGTTTATTTTCAAGAACAACAGTATGATTCCTGTTTGCGCTATCTGCAGCATGCGTTTTACGGACACAATGATGCGCCGATTACGCATTATACCCATTTATTTGAATTCGGATTGCACTTACGCTACATGAAATCGGTGTGTTTGGAAAAAACAGGTCGCATTGCGGAAGCAAAAGGCGCACTTCTGCCGTATTTGTTTATGGATGGCATCAACGCTCAAGAGGAATTTACTACGCACAAAGAGGCCGTCAATCAATACCTTCATCTATTGCAATTGGAAGGAACAAATGAATCATTCACCAGTCAATTGGATGAATCGATTTCGTTGTTACAACCCCTAGATTCCGTTCCGAAAGATTCGCTCGCATTGCCAATGGCATGGATTGAATTTCATCCGCGCAGTGCCATTTATGCTTTTCCGATAGAAGGAAAATACATTCCGATAGTATTCAATCGTTTGTACATGATCGATCATCCAATGCCGCATAAAACCATCATCATTGGCGAAGAAACGAAACACCGAACACTCGTAGAATCAACACCGGAACCCTTGGATGCGGAAATGCTGGAATATATGAGACTGTATATTCAGCAAACGGTTTTGTTTACACAACTAAGTGCATTGCCTGAGTCCTCAGAATAAGAATAAAGACAAAAAACAACGGCTGCAAGGTAAATCCCTACAGCCGTTATTTTGTTGTTATTGGTTGCTTTTTTAATGTCCTCCGGTATGATTCCCCAAGGCTTCGATATCGGCTTCTTTGAGTAACTGTTTCGCGTTTTTGTTGCGGATCTCGCGTTTGAAAATATCAAAGATGAGGTACACGCACGGCACTACTATTAGTGTAAGGAGCATGGAGCTGGTCAAACCGCCGATCAATACCCACGCCAAACCGCTTTTCCATTCGGCTCCCGCGCCATGAGCTAAGGCAATCGGCATCATACCGAATACCATGGCGAGTGTGGTCATCAGGATTGGTCGTAAACGCGCCTGACCCGAGATGAGCAAGGCGTCGACTGTGTTGTGACCTTCGGCTTTTTTCTGGTTGGCGAAATCCACAATCAGGATGGCGTTTTTGGCCACCAAACCGATCAACATGATCATTCCCAACATAGAGAAGATACTGATCGGTTCCATCGACAAGGCCAGGCCGAGCAAGGCACCGATAATCGCCATCGGGATGGAGAACAAGACTACAAACGGATACACGTACGAATCGTACAACGCCACCATGATCAGGTACACAAACAAGATGGAAGCCAAAATGGCAAAACCAAGATTGGCAAATGCTTCGGCCATGTTTTTGGCGTCACCTTCAAAGCTGATGGTGCTTTTTCCGGGCAAAGTGATTTTTTCCATCTTTTTGGTAAACTCGTCGGTAACCTGACTACTGGATGTTCCCAAAACTTGTGACGTGATCGTGATGGAAGGAATACGGTTCATACGCTCCAGTTTAGACGGACCACTTGCTTTACCGATTATGGCAAACTGACTAAGTTTGATTTCTTCGCCACGACTGTTGATGAAGTATACTTCCTGCACATCGCTGACGTTTTTTCGGTCGAAATCATCGTAGTTCACCAAAATATCGTAGTCTTTTCCGCCCTCGGAGTACTTGGAATTGTCATCGCCGTTGAACGATTGCTGAAGCGTGGCCCCAACCACGTCCATGGTCAAGCCCAAATCGGCCATTTTATCGCGGTCGATGTTGACGGTAATTTCTGGGTTACCGGTTTGAATGGACAATTTTACTTCGGCTGTTCCTTTGATGGATTTCAATTTTTCAACCACGATATCGGCGGACACAAAGTTAGAGTCCATGTTGTTGCCTGTTACCGCAATTTGGATAGGCGCGTCATCGGCACCACCCATGATCCCTACGGCTGCGGAGTTTACTTTCACATCCGGCAAGCGTTTTTCAAGGTCTTGTTTCATCAGCTGGGCAATGATTCCCGCCGATTTATCGCGTTTGTCTTTGTCGACCAATTTTACCGTCAACTGTGATTTATTGGTAGAAGCATTGGTTGTTCCCATGTTTCCGGCACCGGTTCCCACATTGGTAAACACACTCACCACACGTTTGTCGTGAAAGAGGTAATCTTCCACCTGTTGCGTAATAGCGTTGGTTTGCTGAAGGGTAGCATCTTGCGGTAATTCGAGCGAAATCACAAATTCTCCGCGGTCGCCCTGACTCACAAATTCGCCACCGATGTAACCGCCGCCAACCAGGCCAAACGAAAGGATCAATGCGGCTAGCGCTCCGATAATGATGTAGCGTTTGCGACGTAATGCAACGGCTAGCATGTGTCCGTAAGCTGTAGTCAACCGTTTAAGGAATTTCTCAAAAGCGATCACGATTTTACCCGTCAGCAATTTCGGATTGATTTTTTCAACCTTCGCCATTCGTGAAGCCAATAAAGGCGTAAGGGTAAAGGAAACAAACAAACTCATCAAAGTAGAAATCACAATAACGATCGAGAATTGCGACAAGAGGTTCGAAATCAAACCACCGACCATGGTCAAAGGCAAGAATACCACCACATCGACCAAGGTAATTCCCATTGCGGTAAACCCGATTTCGTTACGACCATCTAAGGCTGCCTGGCGGCGTTCTTTCCCCATTTCCAGGTGGCGGTAAATGTTTTCCAAGACCACAATGGAGTCATCCACCAGGATTCCTACAACCAATGAAATAGCGAGTAAAGTCATGAGGTTGAGCGAGTACCCCAACAAATACATGGCAATAAACACCGAGATCAACGACGCTGGAATGGAAATCATAATGATCAGCGAGTTTCGAACGCTGTGCAAGAACAACAACATCACCAAGGCTACAATGAAAATAGCCAGGCCCAAATCGGAAACTACCGCGTCGGCAGCAGCCAATGTAAAGTCAGATGAATCGGAGGCAATCTTGAATTTTAAACCTTGTTTTTTGTACTGTTTTTCGAGTTCTTTAATGGCTTCTTTGACGTCTTTACTCAATTCCACTGCATTGGCATCCGTTTGCTTTTGGATCTGCATACCGAGTGAATTGGTACCGTTGAGGCGGTTATACGTTTTGATTTCCGCAGAAGCATCCGAAATAGTTGCCAATTCGTTCAAACGAACAATGGAACCGGTTTTTGGGTCGTTGGCAATCGGTAATTGTTCCAACTCTTTCAGGTTCTTGTATTTTCCGCGCAATCTGAGCAAGGCCTGACTATCGTCGCCTTTTACTTTTCCGGTAGGCAATTCCAGGTTGGCGTTGCGCACAGCTGTTGTGATCTGCAAGATCGAAATACCGTAATTGGCACAGGCTTCGCGGTCAACTTTCACGTTGATTTCGCGTTCTTCACCACCAACCATAGATACTTGCGCGGCACCTTCCATCTTGGCGATCATGGGCGAAATGTCATCTTTTAC
>JBILJP010000409.1:0-4408 GCA_044377135.1 Fluviicola sp. | reverse complement strand
ATTATCTGCCCTACACGGGAATTGTGTTTGCAAATCTCCAAAGACTTAGAAGCATTCGCTCAGTTTGACAAACAAATTACAGTAGTTGCCGTTTACGGTGGTACCGATATTCGTCGTCAAATGTCCGATATCAAGCGTGGAGCTACTATTGTGGTTGCAACTCCCGGTCGTTTGGTCGACCTGATCAATCGCAAAGCTATTTTCTTGCAAAATGTTGAAACTGTTGTTCTCGATGAGGCCGACGAAATGCTCAACATGGGTTTCAAAGAAGATATCGATTTCATCTTGTCAGCAACTCCTGAAACCAAAAGCGTTTGGTTATTCTCTGCAACCATGCCAAAAGAAGTGGCGGCTATTGCAAAGAATTACATGACCGATCCGTTGGAAGTTTCAATGGGACATAAAAACCAGAGTAACGAAAACATCGAGCACATTTACTATTCGGTAAAAGAGCGCGATCGTTATGATGCATTAAAACGTTTGATCGATGCCAGCCCGGAAATTTTCGGTCTAGTTTTCTGTCGTACACGTAATGAAACTGCTACCGTTGCCGAGAAATTGGCGAAAGACGGTTACAGCGCTGAACCGTTGCACGGTGATTTGTCGCAAGCAATGCGCGATCGTGTAATGGATCGTTTCCGTGAGCGTTCGATTCAATTATTGGTTGCTACAGATGTAGCGGCTCGTGGTATCGACGTTGACAACATCACGCACGTTATCAATTACAACTTGCCGGATGATATCGAGAACTATACACACCGAAGTGGTCGTACGGCTCGTGCCGGTAAAACTGGTAAATCATTGGTGTTGATTAACACACGTGAATCTTACAAAATCAAAGCAATCGAACGTCAGATTCGTGTGACATTTGCAGCAGCCTTGATTCCTGAAGCTTCCGAAATTTGTGGTATTCAATTGAATAAACTGATTTCGAAAGTAAAAGAGATTGAAGTAAAAGAAAACGATATCGCTCCTTTCTTACCGGCTATCATGGCTGATTTTGAGGAGTTGAGCAAAGAAGAAGTGATCAAAAAATTCATTTCTGCCGAGTTCAATCGTTTCATCGAATATTACGATCGCGCTGGCGATTTGAATGTTACTGCCGGAAGAGGCGAGCGTTCAGAGCGTGGTGATCGTCCTGAAAGAGGTGAACGTCCGGAACGTGCCAGAAGCGACCGCTTTGAAAGAGGTGATCGTCCTGAACGCGGCCCACGTCCTGATCGTAATGACGCTAACAAAACACGTTTCTTTGTTACTCTTGGAAAACGCGACGGTTTGAACCCTGGTGGTTTGCTTCGTGTGATCTGTGATGCTACCGGAATGAAATCTGCAGCTATCGGTCGTATCGATGTAATGCCGAACTTCTCGTTTTTCGAAGCAGATAAATCAGACACCGATGCAATTTTGCAAAAAGTGAATGGTACGGATTACGAAGGTCATCGTTTGATGGTTGAAGTGACACAAAACAAACCGGATGTTGAACGCGAGCGTTCAGGTGGAGCTCCACGTAGTGGTGGTTTCCGTTCTGGTGGTGGTGATCGCGGCGGATTCCGTAAAGAAGGCGGAGGCGGAGGTGGCTTCCGAAAAGAAGGCGGTTTCAGCGGACGCAGAGACAGTAGCTACGGAAAAGAAGGTGGATCTTCTCCACGTTCAAGCTCAGGTAGCGGTGATCGCAGATCAGGCAGTAGTGCCGGTGGTGGCGAGCGTCGTTCTTTCGGAAAGAAATTCGGTTCGAAAAGCTATTAATGAAATTATAAAAGTTTGAATTATTAATTATGAAGAAGAGGCTAGTTCTCTTCTTCATAATTTATCATTGATAATTCATAATTGAAAATTGAATATTATTTTATGGAAATCAGAAACATTGCCATTATTGCCCACGTCGATCACGGAAAAACTACATTGGTCGACAAAATGATTGAAGCAGGAAACGTTGTAAACGAACGTGATCGCCCAACTGGTGACTTGATCATGGATAGCAACGATTTGGAGCGTGAACGTGGAATCACGATCGTCTCTAAAAACGTATCTGTTTCATACAAAGGAACTAAAATCAACATCATCGACACTCCGGGTCACGCCGACTTTGGTGGTGAGGTAGAGCGTGTATTGAACATGGCCGACGGTGTTTGTCTATTGGTAGATGCTTTTGAAGGTCCGATGCCGCAAACTCGTTTTGTATTGGGTAAAGCACTTTCAATGGGCTTGAAACCGTTGTTGGTAATCAACAAGGTAGATAAAGACAATTGTACACCTGACGAAGTACACGAAAAAGTATTCGATTTGATGTTTGAATTGGATGCCAACGAAGAGCAATTGGAGTTCCCAACAATCTACGGTTCTGCTAAAAACGGATGGATGTCAACGGATTGGAAACAACCGAAAACAGACATTACCGATTTGTTGGATCAAATTTTGGATTATTTCCCACCACGTGAAATCGAACCGGGAAATACACAAATGTTGATCACTTCATTGGATTTCTCAACATATGTTGGTCGTATCGCAATCGGTCGTTTGCACCGTGGTGATTTGAAAGAAAATCAACCGATTATCTTGGCAAAACGCGATGGTACACATGAAAAACACCGCGTAAAAGAATTGTTCGTATTTGATGGAACGGAACGTCGTAAAGTAGAATCGGTTGTAGCCGGTGATATTTGTGCCGTAACCGGAATTGAAGGATTTGAAATCGGTGATTGTATTTGTGATGCGGAAGCTCCGGATGCATTGAAAACGATTACTATTGATGAACCTACGATGAATATGTTGTTTTCAATCAACGATTCACCGTTTTTCGGAAAAGAAGGTAAAAAAGTGACTTCACGTCATATCCAGGAACGTTTAACCAAGGAATTGGAGAAAAACCTGGCCATGCGTGTAAGTGATACGGATAAAGCGGATAAATGGATCGTTGCCGGTCGTGGTGTATTGCACTTGTCGGTATTGATCGAAACCATGCGTCGTGAAGGATATGAATTACAAGTAGGTCAGCCTCAGGTAATTTTGAAAGAAATCGACGGTGTGAAATGTGAGCCGATTGAAGAATTGACAATTGACCTTCCGGAAGAATTTTCAGGTACAGCTGTAGAAGCGGTAACAAAACGTAAAGGTGAAATGACCAATATGGAACCGAAAGGCGCTCGTATGATCATTCAATTCCAAATTCCTTCACGTGGAATTATCGGTTTACGTAACTACTTGCTTACGCAAACTGCAGGTGAAGCCATTATGACGCACCGTTACTTGGAATACCAACCGTATAAAGGTGAAATTGCCGGTCGTCAAAACGGATCAATGATTTCATTGGAGCAAGGAACTTCCATTCCGTTCTCGTTGAACAACTTGCAAGAACGTGGTAAATTCTTTATCAATCCGAATGAAAACATTTACGAAGGACAAGTAATCGGTGAAAACTCACGTGCAGGAGATTTGTGTGTGAACGTAACGAAGACAAAGAAAATGTCGAACATGCGTTCTTCCGGAGCAGATGAGAAAGTACGTTTGGCGCCACCGAAAATCTTCAGTTTGGAAGAATGTTTGGAGTATATCCAACGTGATGAATACGTAGAAGTAACACCAGAAAGCTTACGTATCCGTAAAATCTTGTTGAAAGAAACGGATCGTAAACGTTCAGGGAACAAATAATTTCAATTCATTGAATTGACTGTTAGGGTCGTCAGCTTTAGGTTGACGACCCTTTTTTTGTTTATTTTCATCTTCTAACATTTCAACTATGGCTTTTTATTCGTTCAATTTCAATGAAAACGATGCGCTTGAATTGGATTCTGAGCGCAAGACCATTTCCGTATTCGAACTTGCCTGGACACGCGATTCTAGTGGGACTCCGGATAAGGTGCTCTCATTCAGTGATTTTCTGCACGATCTTACGTTTCAAGCTGAACTAAAGTTTGGCTTGGCAGCTTCTGATTATGAGCGCTTGTTGGAGATAGTGAAGACGACATTGCGATAGAATAATTGATCGTTTTTTTCGTTGGTGTTTTTGAATCATTGCGTTTTAGCGCGTTATATAATCACAATCTACACCCATTAACAATACTTCATAGTTGAATCACACTGGAGGTTATTTTTTATTGTTTATCATTCTGCAAAGCAGATAAATCTTTGCGTTAGTATTATTTCACCGCGGAGGCGCAAAGTGCGCAAAGAGTTGCACTTGTGCAACTTGTGTGATACTAAAATTGCAGATTCACTGATGTGGGTGCAGATAATACATATACGCTGATGCACCCCACGCTTACTAAAACGCCTCATCTTCATCCCATGGTCTATCCACTTCAAAGGTTTCGTTGACTTCATCGCGTGAAAGATTGGCAAATTCCCGCATCAGATTGGATGGCTCCAGGTTGCGTGTAAGATCGGATACGCGGTCGTTTAAACTTTTGAT
>JBILJP010000438.1:0-3944 GCA_044377135.1 Fluviicola sp. | reverse complement strand
CCTTTTTCACGTAATGCATCGTTGAAAGCTGCACTTCGGTTGCTACGATATTCATCATTCTGCGAAACTGCAATTGCCCGATACGCGGCGGACCGGATTGTTTCACATACTCGCTAAAATAGGTTGTGTATCTCATTTTGATTAATTAATAGTCAAAAATAAGATTAAAAATTAATCAAAACAACTTTTTTATGACGGAGATTTCAACAAAAAGCAATCCTGAAAACAACCGGAACTAGAGCCTGTCAATCGAAAACTGAACTCCTACCTTTAGTTGCAACAGACCGGTCCAGTTTCTTCCGGTGAGTCCGGAGGTTTGATTCAACACCGCTTCACTTTTACCTGAAAAAAAGTAAGGTGCATAACCTACAGCTATAAAAGGATCAATTGAATTTTTGGCAGAAAACAATTTGCGGTAACCAAACTCAGCTTCAATCAATCCGCCAATTCCGAATGCTCTGACAGGAGTGTCATCATCAGAAACAGGCTCGTCATTTACTTGTCTAAACAAACCACTTGTGAGTAATGAAACGGATGCTTCAGCATACAACGATTTTTCACCTATTTTCCAATGCATTACGTAACCCGGAGAGAGTAAATGCAACTGTAAAATATTTGTCAGGTTGGTGTTTTCAGCACCGCTACGCACATACGAATACGAGAGCCGAATGCCGTGTTGCATTTTGTGTGATGAAGGAAATAAATAGGTTCCTGAAATACTCGCTCCGTGAACAAGCAACGGTTGTTGTTCCGTGAGAAAAGGTCTGCTGAAATTATAGGTTTGTATTGCTTTATCCCATTGTCCGGAATAGATATAGGCATAAGATGCACCTAAACGAATTTGTTGTGAAAGCAATCCGAATTGAATAAAACAAGCTATAAATAGACAGAAGGATTTCATTGTTTTACGGTTTTTAAAAGGTTTATCACTTCACGGTAGCCGGTTTCTACAGCTCCATGTACCGTTTGATGATGACCGTTTAGATTCATTGCTTCTCCGGCAAAAAAGAGTTTGTCATTCACCTGAGCGGCAGCGATCTTTCGCACATCTCCCATACCAACCGTACTATATCCATAAGCACCTTCAATGTAAGGTTTTGTTGTCCAGTTTTCAACGTGTGAAGCGATGAAATTAGCCGTTGCCTGACCAGCATACATCACATCCAATTCTTGTAATAAAGCTGTTGTAATGGCTGAGTCGCTTCCCAAAGCAGTGAGATTTTCTGCCTGCACGCCCATTACAAATGCCAGTAAAATGTTGTCGTTGCCTGTTTTTCCAACACTCTCATCCGCATAAGCAGCGCAAACGCTTCCTCCGATAATGTTTTCGTCATAGAATTTTGTGGTAAACTTCAAAAACACTTTCATGCCGGCTCCCATACCAATTTTAGAGAACGCGTCTGTTTTTTCGGCAGGAAGGGCGGGGGAGAATTGAATTTTATTGGCTTTTAGTTGGGTAATAGGAACGGTAATAATGACTTTATCTGCTTGATACGTTCCTCCGTTTACATCAGAGACAAGAATAGTATCTTGCGCATAGTTGATTGCTGTAACGGGGGTGTTGTAGTGGATGATATCCGTTACTTTCGATGCAATTTGGGTGTCAATAAAATCAAAAAAAGTTTCTTTAAATTTAAAGTCATCGTCGCCGGAAACCCAGTTTTCTTCTTCTTTGTTGTTCCAATAAACAGAAAGTGTAGCGGCAGAAGCGCCTTGGTCTCCGGCCAAATTTTCGACAATGTATTGATATTCTGTTCCTAAGCCTTGTTGAATGGCGTAGTCCTTAAACGATACATCGGGTAAGTCTTCTCCTTCAAAAATGGCGGTATTTTTGGGAAGTGATGTTACCAGTTGATTATTGAACCAGTAAAACAGATCTGAGTCGTCAAGTGTAACAGTGGTATTGGTTTGTTGAATCAAATCACCTAAAATGTTATTTCTGCCATGTAGCCATTGTGCGCCTGAATCAATTGGGAAATCAGCAAATCCGGGAATCGTTCCAAGCCTGCCACCATGCGAACCGGAAGCTTCAAGCACAAGCACATCTACACCTTTTGATTTCAGCAGATAAGCCGCGTACAATCCGGCTACTCCAGCGCCAATGACGATCACTTTGCCATCATAATTCACATCGTCTAACAGTTCTGTTTTTCTACAGTTGCTTGTAAGAATAGAAGGTACCAATAAACCTCCAATAGATACGAGCGTTGTGTTTTTGAGAAATGTTCTTCTGTTCATAAGCGATTTACCACGTTTATCAATAACACTTTAAAAATAACAATTCACCCAAAGCATGGGAGTGAAATTGAAATCAGAATTGTAATTTAGGCAACGAAACTTAAATCGGAACTTAATTTATTTTCACCATGACCAATCGCGAATTACGAAAAGAAGCTCATAAGCGAATCCATAAAGAAGGCGCGACTCATCAAGAAGTATTTGATGCATTGCAACACGATAAAAGTTTTAGTAAAGAAGAATTGGCCGACAATATTTCCAAAATACCCTCTAGAGCAGTTATTGAACGGGTTAAGATTTGGAAAATAATATTCATTGCTGTTCTTGCGATCATTATTTTGATGCGAATACTTGGAATTGTATTGATAACATCCACAACAGCTATCGATCCGGTTTTTTTGGCGCTACTAGCGTTGTTTGGCTTAGTAGTTCCTACAATGGGTATTATCGCACTTGTAACACATCGATACGATGGATTAAAAGGTCTTTCATTCCTGTTTGTCTTTTCGATTATCCGTTCATTGCGCAAATTTGATGATCTTGATCCGTACACGATTGTTGAGTTTATTCCTTATGGAATCGCTATTATTCTAGGTTTTTGGATTTCGCACATAGCCAAAACACCCTATAAGCGAGTTGTGAAAGATGTGGAACAACCCGATCTTTCTATTCGAAAAACAACACACATTGTTTTTGAAGAAGAACGAATCAATGGAGGAAACGATTTGCTCGATGCTGGAATTTAACCGTTAACGTTCAGAAATAACAAGAATTTTGCGCTTATAAGTCTGGTTGCAATCTTCTTCGGTTGTACGGATTTCCGCAACAGCTACTTCTAAAGTGCATTTTTAAGTAATGCTTTGACGCATTTGTACCTTACTTTTACCGCAATCAAAGTCATTCATAATTCAGCATTCATAATTTATAATTAGATATGGCATCATCATCCGACAAATCAAACAAAGCACTTCACATTCTGAATGCGGTTCAAAGTGTAGAAAGCATTGTGAAGAATATCAATAACAAATCTGTTACCGATGTAAAAAACGATCGACTTCCCATTGAATTGGGGATTTCGGAATCGGGAACCGAGAGCAGATTGGCGTTTTTGAAAGAAGAAATGAACATGGAATTGCCCGTTCTTTCGGGTAAAGAACCGTTTTCGGACTTATCGCGATTGGACGGAAACATCGAGAACTTCATCGGAATGTCGCAAGTTCCAACAGGTGTCATCGGTCCGGTACGTGTGATTGGTTCGGCAGCAAAGGGCGATTATTTTGTGCCGTTAGCTACGAGCGAAGGTGCGTTGGTGGCATCGTATCACCGCGGTGCAAAAGCGTGTTATTTAGCCGGCGGCGTGACTTCCGTATGCTTGGTAGAAGGCGTTCAGCGCAGTCCGTTGTTTAAGTTTAAAGATCTGGGCGAATTGGGCGTATTCGTTGCGTGGATTTTACCGATGATCGAAACCTTTCAGGGAATCACCGAGAAAACCAGCCGATTTGCCAAGTTGGTAGATATGAAAAGCAACATTGAGGGTAATCACCTGATCATCACCTTTGAATTTCATACCGGCGATGCTTCCGGACAAAATATGGTAACCTTGTGTACCGACGAAATTTGTCAGTACATCATAGAACACGCTCCGGTAAAACCGACTTTATGGTTTATTGAAGGCAATTATTCTGGCGATAAAAAAGCGACAGCAT
>JBILJP010000222.1:0-8364 GCA_044377135.1 Fluviicola sp. | reverse complement strand
ACGGATTTAGTGATTTCGCGTTACAACACCAATATCAATAACCTGTGTTCGGTTTTGAATAAAATTCAGGTTTCTTTGGGTAGTACTCAACGAGTTAGTAGCACAAATCCTACAGGTTTGAGTGATACCAACAGATCTATTCTTGAATTATTGATTTCTCAACTTTCCAATATTTGCTGTGCATCAAAACAGTTGCAAACCTTGTTGGTTGAAATTGATCGTCGTAAGGATGCCATTTTGGAACGATTGACGTTGAAAAAATTCGTAGAAGAACATCCGGGATTAGAACACACGGGTGGAGTGAAACAAGGTGGAACATTTGTATTGGTATACTTACGCAAAGGAGCAACCATTAATTCTTCTTCGGTAGTGACCTCATCTTCGGCGATAAGTTCGTCTGTTTTGACACAATCATCCAGTACATTGATTCCGAAACAAACACTTAGTCAGGCTATCATGTCATCTAGTGTGGAATTAACATCAAGTAAAACCACGGTTACTGCAAAAGAAAGCAGTCTCACGTTAGCAAATGTGGCTAGTTTAACACCTATGCAACGGGTTATTTCAGATACCCGTGTATTAGCCATCAACCCAAATCTGGTAGCAATTAACCAGAATTTATTTACAGCTCCTAACGGAACGGTGGTGGCCGATTTCACGTTGCCATATATGTGTTGTTCGGATTGTTCGCCAATCAATTTCATCATGCCGGCGCCAATCGTGCGATTGAGTTTACCAACTGAAATTCTTTGTTTGAAAGGTACAACTCCAACTGTTTTGACCTTTAATGTTGAGCCGGCTTCCGGAGTCATTAAAGCAGATCAGGTAATTGCGGGGATGACCATTACAGGAAAACAAGTTTCTTTTGATCCGAATTTGTTCCCAACCGGAAGCTTGAACACAGTGATTAATTTCACCGTTAACGATCAAATTACGAATTGTAAATTAACGGTTGTTAAACCGCTTACGGCATCTATTTCAGCTCCTGAAAACCCAATTGTAAGTCCAATTGTGAATTTATTGGCAATCGGAAGTTTCCCTACCGGCACACTGTTTAATTGGGATTTCGGTGACGGTCAATCTGCGTCTCAACGAAATGTAACACATACATACACTCTTCCTGTCAACTCTGCCAACTCGTTGGATGTAACGTTAACGGTTTCACCGCCAAGTGGAGCTTGTCCGACAGTTATCAAACGCAATTTGGTATTCCAGGGCGTTGAGATTTCGTTGGAGGCAACAGATTACTGCTTCAATGACGAAACGGCTTACGATTTTATTATCACACCTAAAGGTGCTACGGCCAATATTTCAGGCGATGGAGTCGATTCTGCTACCAACACGTTTACTCCTGCCAATTCATTTGAGGGTGAAGTGCCTATTTATCTGAATGGAGAAGAAGTGTTTACCGTTACGGTGAAAC
Source organism: Fluviicola sp. (assembly GCA_044377135.1). GTDB lineage: Bacteria > Bacteroidota > Bacteroidia > Flavobacteriales_D > Crocinitomicaceae > Fluviicola. The sequence goes on along the minus strand of JBILJP010000222.1, from coordinate 6,941 downwards.
CTGATCCAACTGTGGTTATTACAGGAGCTATTACCGAGAATGGCTTGGAATTAACAGGAACGGTTAGCAATACTGACGGTTATGTTTGGAAATTTGTTGATGCGAATGGGAACGGGATTTTCTCGACGATTGATAATACACTTACACCGGTAATCTCGATGGCCGAATTGGCTAAACTACCTTCAGGATCGGAGTTTTATGCAGTTTTGACTGTGAAAAATAACTGTGCGGAAAAATCAGCGAAAAAACAGTTTTTTGCACCGCAAACAGACACTAAATGTGCTGGAGATGCAAAATTAAAATTGGGTGATAAGTACGAAGAACTCAGTCAATTCATCGGTTCTGCTTTGTACAATAAAATGACAAAAGAACAACAACAATGGTTCCTGAGTGCAAAAGATTACTTCGGAGTGGTATTGGAAGATTCAACGTCTTATATTTCAGGGGCGAAGAACAGCGAAGTCGCAGATAAAATAGGAGCGTTCGAATTGGGTCTTTATGAGCAAATCAAACAGACGAATGGTAGAGATTTCCCACAAGAACTGTTGGCGTTGACCGGACTTTACCGTTTCGTAATGGAGAAATTCTTAGCAATTATTCAATGTCAAGCAGAAAGCGATCTAAAACGATTCACGCCTTTGTTTGATCAGTATGATGCTCATTTGAATCCGCAAAGTGAAATGTCGTTTGTGGTGATGAAAGTGGTAATTGACCCTAATGATGAGTTGCTGAAAGTGCTTACCGATACGTTATCGTACAGACCTGATAAATCAGCTTCGTGGGTTCAAATTGATGCATACCGAGGCTATTTACAGGTTCAATAGAATAACGAAAACAGGAAATAAGGAACAGCATAATCAATGCAAACGGATAGCCGACATATCATCCATAAGTTGACGTTGGAAGTGAATACGACTTCTACGCAACAGGGATATGAGATAAAGGACAATGTGCGGTCATTTATTGACAAGCACGTTGTTCCGGCTATCGAGCAATATATAGCAGGATTAAGTTCTTCTCTGGCAGGTGGTGAAGTCATTCAGCTCGATAAACTGGAATTAACAGTTAACAACAATGGTCGAAACGGATGGGATGTTTCCGGTTTGGGACAGTCAATTCGGCTGGAATTTGATAAAGCCATTTCGGTAACACAATCTGAATTAGCAACGTCATCTACCGGACGAAATAGAACATCGATTGCTGCAGGAAAAACCATTTTCGATACTGCTTCAGCGTCATCAATAGATGCTCCTAAAATTGAGAATCTATCTGTATTCTCGAAAAACGAACACAGTGTGTTGGCTTGGATTTCTTTTTTGAATGACGGTACAACTTCATGGCTTACAACTCAAATGCTCCAATCGGGGAATACGGATCAAGAGGCATTATTGCTTCAATCGATTTTTAAGGAAATTGAAACAATTAAGAAAAAAAAACAGCTTCTTTTTGGAAAAGCGCAAGCCCGTAGAAGATTAATTCAACAGTTTTCAACTGATTTTTTGTTGTCATTGGTCACTGCCATAAGCAATGGTTCTTTAGAGCGTAATTATTCGTCTGTTTTGTCGAATCAGCAAGTGCCGATTGGTTCTTTTATTCTGGAATTACTAAGCGATTCAAGTTCTCAAACAAAGGTCCGTTTTTGGGAGGCCGTTTTTGGAATGCTTGGTCTTGACGCAAGTCGGTCGTTTTCTTCGGATGTCGCATTTGTTCAGGAATTGGAAACGTTGTTCCCTAAAGCAATTACTTCGCTTAAGTCAGGTAAAACGAAACAAAAAGCAGCAGGAAAAACAAAAACCGGTAGGCAAGCTCATCAACTCGAAGCTGGTTCAGTTTCAAAAACCGAAGTAACCGCATCGGGGTTGGATTATGATGACAATTCGATTATCGGAATCAGATTACTAGAATGGATTCATGTATTACAAGCCAAACCGATTTCGTTAAAAAACTACAGTGTAATTCAATCTTCGGTGTTGGAAAACAAAGGTGTTGCTGCCAGTGTAGTACTACCAACTGATACAAAAGACCTATCGGCTTCTGTTCTTTCGAAACAAGAAAAATTAGCTGAAACATCTGCAACAGAAAAACAGACCAATGCTGAAACAGATTCGCTTTTATCAAAAGAAAAGTTGACCGATCCATTGCAAAAAGACGATGGGAATTCTGATGATCTTTCTGAAAAGCAATTTTCTAAAAGTAAGAAAGAATCAACTTCTGTAGAAAAACAGCAGTCTGAATCAACATTATTGGAACAAGATCGTAGTGCTAAAACTCGGGAAACTGATGATGTAACGCCAGATAATCCAACAGACCAGACAGCGAATGAACTCCAACCTTCTGAAGTAGCTGACCAATCGAAACAAGCGCAAGAAGCCATTTTAGAAAAAGCTAAAAAGACGAATGACCTTCAAAAACCCAATTCCTTGCCGGATACGGGAAAGACAGACAAGTCGAAGAAAGAGAATCCTGAATCTGATCAACAGTTGTTCAAAGATCAGGAAGGACACATCCTCGTTGACAATTCCGGCTTGGTGCTCCTTCATCCGTTTTTAAAGCATTTTTTCAATGGAATCGGTTTGTTGGATGAAAAGAAGAACATCACCGATAAAGTATTGGCTGCTCATGTGTTGCATTATGTCGCCACTGGTAATGAGCATGATTTTGAGCAAACCATGTTATTGGAGAAATACTTGGTTGGGCTAGATCCGTTTGAAAGTATTCCGAGAGAAATCACCATTTCCGAAGCCATAAAACTGGAGGTAGAAAACTTGCTGAAAGCCGTTCGTGAAAACTGGAAACCAATGAAATCATCTTCGGTTGCAGCTATTCGCGAAACGTTTATTCAACGTCAGGGTAAATTGATTAATGAATCTCCCAATCCGCGTTTGGTGGTGGAACGTAAAACAGTTGATATTTTATTGAATCAGTTGAATTGGACCATAAGTATCATTCGTTTGCCATGGTTGGATAAAATCATTTTTGTTGAGTGGTGATATGGGGAAAAGAAAATTCATACAGCGTTCCAAAAAGTCATCAAGAACCGATGATCATAAACCGTTTATTCCGGTTCAGGCTAAAATGCTGATCAATCAACCGAATGATGCGCACGAGGTTGAAGCAGATAAAATGGCTGATAATGTTGTGTCGAGTAAAGCAGATGGAGCAACACGTTCCGTTTCACCGGTTACTCCTTCTATAACTCCGGTGCAACTACAAAAAGCAAGTGATAAAGAAGATGCTGTTTCCGTACAGTCTAAAGAACAGCATGTTGCATCTGTCACGGCTACTAAAATAACAGGAGCTAAAAGTAGTGGAAGGCCGCTAGAAAAAAAAGTCAAAAATACGATGGAAAACAGCTTCGGTGCTGATTTTAGTAAGGTGAGAGTACATACTGGAGTGGAGGCTGAGCAAATGAGTGAAGGTTTGAATGCTCAAGCATTTACCCATGAGAATAATGTTTTCTTTAACAGAGGAAAATACAATCCCGAAACAAGGGAAGGTAAACATTTATTGGCACATGAGTTGACGCATACCCTTCAGCAAAAGGGGAGTGAAATGGTTCAGCGAAAGCATGTTGCTGATACTGGATGGCGATATACACCTCCAAAGGCTGTTAGTCGATCGATTATTGAAATCCAGGGGATTGTAAACGCCACTCCTGATGGAGTATATGGACTGGACACTAAAAATGCGGTTGAGAACTATCAAAAAGTACTAAAAGCCAACGGCTTATATACAGATGTGATTGATGGCAAATGGGGTGAGAATACCGATATAGCACATGTGGCATTCGCTCTGAGAGCACCAAAGCGAAGAGATTATAATTGTGCAGGGTTTGCGTTTAAGAAGTTTTTTTGGATAAACAAGGTACCTACACAATCAATCCTTTCCGGAATGAAAAAATTGTCAAGCAGTAGCCAGAAAACGTCACCTTATCATTACAAATTTTGGTTTTGGGATGTGAATGTTTCTACTAGAAACGTACTTACCGGAAGAAGCTCGGCTATCTCAAGTGATTTCCATATTGTGGGCGGACAAACCGACAGTAAGGGGGAAGGACCAACTTCAGTGATGTCTAAAAACGGAGAGCGCCCGGTTGAAGGACCTAAACCACCACTTGATTGGGAAGTGAAAACCGGATCTGCGATTGATCAGAATGGAATTGTGATGCCTTCTCATCAATGGGTTATACATAGTTCGAGATTGGGAGTTTTTAGTAGTAAAGAATTACCTTAAGTAAAAATGTATTTTATGAAAGCGTATTTATTATTGATTGGATTATTCATTATTGGAATGAGCTGTTCTGCAAATCATTCCATTGACCAGAAAGATATGGAATTGAAAGAGATTACTGTTAAGACGGCCAATGGCGTTACTGTAATGGTTGGGAAATTAATGAATGACAAGCTAGAGGGGCAATGCATTTGGTACAATGGCGCGGGAGTAGAGGTTTCAAAAGGAGATTTTAAAGATGGGAAACCCTTTAATGGGACATTTATCGATTGGTCACTTCATTTCAATGAACTTGAAAAAGGATCTTATAATCCCACAGAATATTGTAAAGATTGGGTAACGATTTTTGAAGCGTCTTTTCTATCTAAAAAAATAGATTATTCTCATCTGATTGTAGTTTTCAAAGAAGGAAAAAGAATAAATACGGAGTCCACTATTTCGAAGGAAGCTAAGGAGATGCTCGAAAGCCTGAATTATTGGAGAGCTGCCGGTGGTGATTCCGATCATCCGGTCGATTCACTTAAGTCTACAGGAGAATCCCAGTCACGTTTTCTTGATCTGAAAGAAAAATTGGCAAAAACGGGTTACCAAATTGAATGGAATGGAGATGAATATGAATTTGTAACTAAATAAAAATAATATCGAATGAGATATTAAAACAATGAAACACCACTACTCACATATACAAACATCAATTGGTTCGGTGCTTCCTGAGTTGGGAGCATTGACCACTTGATTTAACCTGACGCTATGGAGGCTTTCAAAAAATCAAAACCGTCTTCTACCCACTCGAACAAATCGGATGGGAAAACACCATTTTTGGGCATCCAAGCTAAGTTACAGGTAAATAAACCTGGTGATAAATACGAGGTTGAAGCAGATCGTGCGGCAGATCGCGTAGTGTCGAAACAATCAGTATCAACACCTGCGTTTGTTGCATCTACATCGTCCGTTCAACTTAAACAGAATGATCAACAATCCGTCATTCAAGAAAAACCGATTGTTGCTGGTATAACACCTGTTGTAATGCGCATGAATGATGAAACATTACAAACAAGTAGTAATACAACAAGTAAAAACGCTAATGCAAATGGCTTGTCAACCCAGTTAGGCAATTCAAAAGGCTCAGGTTCAAAATTACCTGAAGGAGTTAAAAGTGAAATGGAGAGTAGTTTTGGAACCGATTTTAGTGGAGTTAATATTCATACAAGTGAAAGTGCTGTTCAAATGAATGAGCAATTGCAGGCAAAAGCCTTTACGCATGGGAATGATATTTACTTCAATAACGGAAACTTTCAACCCCAATCGACGGAAGGTAAACATTTATTGGCTCACGAATTGACGCATACCATTCAGCAAGGGGGAAATAAACAAGTCATTCACCGGGCTAGTAAAAAACTAAATGATCATGAAAACGGTTTTTTAAATGTTAAAAATGAATCTTCTAAAGACGTTTATCCATTATCATACAATGCAGAAGTTGATTACACGAAACAAGAGGGTGGAAGAGAATATTTTACGGCAAATGAATGGCCCCACCAGAATGAAAAATCGTCTGTTAAAGGTTCGGGGCGATTTGTAACCGGTAAGTACGACCCCGCTGCTAGTGTTGATTTTTATAAATCAAAAATGAAATTAGTATTCGGAAATGGGATTGTTGTAAAAGCACATTCAATGGATTCTGACCCTGTGGCAAATGGAACACATGAGTTAATGCTTCCTGATTATCCTCACACATACGGGTATTTGGAGGATAGTGTATTCTCGTATGCATGGTTTAGAATAGGTGAAGGAAATACCAAGTATTTGCATATCGGAAACATAACTGCAGGATGTGTTACTGTTGGAGCCTCTGAGACTGGAGCCCCGGAAGACAGAAAAAAATGGACTGCAATTTATAAGTATTTGATTAATTCACGAGCAGGGAATAATCGCTCAGTGGGAAAAATAAAGGTTCACAGTTAAAATCAAATTTATGAAACGTATATTTTATTTTCCCCTACTACTCTTTTTAGGGATGTCAATTTTGGGTTGTGTTCAACCAGCATCGGATGAATTAGAAAATCATGCGATTGCCTTTTATTTGAATGATCAACAGGATACAGTTGTCTACAAAAAAGAGGATCAAGTAGCCATTTTAGGCTATTGTAAAGAAAATGGTTCTCCTACACTTGTCAAAGAGATAAATCACGTTAAAGATGAAGGTCTTTATCATTTGATTACGAATAAGAATGAAGATAAAAAAACGGCGAAGTACGGTGTGTTTTATAAACTAATAAAAAGTCAATCGAATAAGTACATACTTACGATTTCAATTTTGAAAAAAGAGAAGGATAACGAATTTTCCAAACCATATATGAATCTTGGAGAATTTGTTATTGTAGCTAGTTCAACTTCTGAACTCAAAGATAAAGTGGATTTACTATTGATAACAGCAACGTTTAAATGTTGTATGAATAAGTAATTCTTAATATTCAGTTCGTTCATCATGAAATTATATTGTAAGTTGATTTAACCTGACGCTATGGAGGCTATCAAAAAATCAAAACCGTCTTCTACCCACTCGAACAAATCGGATGGGGCAAAACCATTTTTTGGCATCCAAGCTAAGTTAAATGCCGCGTCCGACTCAGTCGTGGTCAACAAACCGGGCGATAAATACGAGGTAGAAGCTGATCATGCTGCCGAACAAGTGGTTTCGAAACAATCTA
>JBILJP010000221.1:0-8397 GCA_044377135.1 Fluviicola sp. | reverse complement strand
ACTGCACTAATAATTATTCTTCATTTTTTCAATTCTACTTTTCATTTTCTCTGCAAAAGATAATGGTTCTATAACTTGCAAGTTTTCTCCATATGAAAGTAATAGCGATTCTAATTCATAATTAGGAATTACTTTTAATGTGATTCTGTGTATGTTATCTTCCAATTTATAGATTTGTGTGTGGTGCAAAGGTTTTGTTCTTATGTATGGAACAAGTGATTCGTTAATTTTTAATTTAATTGTTTCAATAGGAGCATCAGGAATAGTAACCCCCACTACATCATCAAAATATTCATCAAAATCAATTTCACTTTCCTCAAATTCTCTATTAATCTCTTTGATTGTAATAATACGATCTAATGCTAAATTGGTTAATGTTTCAAAATTGGAAGATTTTCCAAATAAAAACCATCGTTTGTTGTACTGTTTTAGATGATAAGGACTCAGCTCGTAGGTAGTGCTATAATCGTTTTTAAAATTTTTATATTCAATCGCTACTACTTTTTTATAGGTTATTGCATTGTATAAATCTGAAATAAATGATTTGCCTTCTAAGTACTCGTTTTCTTCAAAACTCATTACATTCTCAGAGTTTTTATTTAATTTAAACTCTGCATCCAAGCGCGTTCCAAGTTCTTCTACCCAGTCATATTGTGGCATTCCTTTGAAACGGCTTAAAGTCAACAAAGCTTCTTTTAGTTGTATCGCTTCCGTTTCATTTAACGGTCTGTTAGATATGGAAAAGTTTGGTTCTTCATAGCGATAGAATACTTTTCTACCGTCTTTTGTTTTCTCTAATTCAATTGACCACCCTTGTTCACTTTCCATGAATCGGATATCGTCATACAATTGTCTTTTCTTAATGCCTTCTTCTTTTCCAGTAAACTCGAAAATAGCCTCGTTACATGCCTCCACTAAATCCTCAATAGCAAATCTTTTTCCTGGATTTCGGAAGCATTTATCTAAAGTATTGTATCGGATTTGTGCGTGCTTGTTAGTTGCCAATTCAGTGAATTTTGAGAGTATCTACAAACTTACAAAATTGAAGTTTCTTACAAATGTGGAAATCCGTATAAATTGAATTAATTATCAACAAAATGTATTAAATATTTTATTCGTTCATATGATTTAGTGGTTTTTGTTTCAAGTTTCAGGTTATGTGATTTAAGCTGCGCTTAAAAGTAAGCCTACTACTTAGGAGATTCCTAGCAAGCTCGGAAAGACAATTTGCATAGGAAGTAATACGGAAAACCGTACAGAAATAATAATTCTGTACTATTTTCCTTATTCAAAGAAGATTTTTAGTTTTCTGCTGTAATTGATTTTTGCGAGATAATCTATGAATTCTGGGAGTTCGGAAAGGGAAAGTAAGCCGTTTGTGACTTTAGGCAATGGCTTGTAATAGACTTCTTTAATATGTTTTTTGTAGTTTACTTCTCCAAGAGTGAAACGCAGTAAAGTTTTAATGTAGAGCTTTGAATTTGTCTTGTCTTCTTTGGTTAAACCTTCTGGATAATAAAGTGTAATAATGACTTTTTTACTTGCAATGTTATAGTCTTCTAACTTGATTAAAATTGATTTAATCATCTCTATCAATTTGTCTGAAAATTGGTTTTTATTATCGGCACACAATGGCTTTAGAAATGTGTGAACTGTGAAATATTCTAGTCTTGTTTTTATTTCACCTAAAGCTATTATTTTAGGGAATAGTTTACGATATCCGTGCGCTGAAAATAACACACAAAATTTGTTAGGTTGATTGTTTTGCATGTAAATGTAGATGGCGATTCTTTTGGATACATAGTTGAGGTTTCGATTTAGATTTTCTATAACCTCATCGGAATTAATTCCTAGTTTGTATGCGTGGTAAATTACTTGTTCGTTGTCTTGGAACCAGGTCCAAAAGTTTTGGATAGTTTTTATTTGGCGAGGGTTTAGTTGTTTGTTCATTTTGTTCAATTTTTTGTTTCAGGTTTCAAGTTTAAGGTTTCAGGTTTTTTGGAATACAGATTATAGAAATTTAATTAATTGGAAAAATTTTGACTTTAAGTAGTTTTTTGGCACGCGGATGACACGGATTTATCGGATGTTCGCGGATATTTATTTTGTTGTTTGTGGTTAAATTTGGGTTCGCTAAAGCGAAGGCGGATGAGGACGGATTTTCATAGGTTGGATTATCTTTTATCCCTGGATTCATTGCTGAAGGTGATGAGGTTGAACATTGACCTCATTCGGGAACGGAGGCGGTTGCCGTAGAGGGCTTCGATTTCGCTGGCGGAGAGGTTTGTGGTGATGTGGGTGATGGATTGATTTTGTACAAAATCTTCGTAGCGTGAGATGATGATTTCTGCCATTACGTTGAGGTCATTGCCGTAATGTTTGATGTTTTGTTCGGCTCCTAAATCGTCGAAACAATAGCCAGTTAAGCGTGATTGGGTGTGTTCTTTTTGGGTGTAATAATGAAGTGATTCGAAACCTTTTTTGGCGAATTCGAAGGATATTTCTCTACAAGTTTTGATTTTGTAGTCGTGTTTATGGTAAAAAAATGGTCGAATTAATGCCATAATTGACGTTTTACCGCAACCAATTGGTCCCGATAATAAAATACCTTTGTTGAGGTCTAAATTTAATTCCTCAGCCATTTTTTCATCTCGAATAGCATAAATTACCAATTTGAGAATTGTTTGATGGTCAACACCTTCAATCTTGAAAGAGCGACCGTTGATAAGTTTGCCTTGGTACTCAATATAATTTAAGCACCAGTTGAAATTGTAAACCTTGATTCCGTTTTGAATTACGAAAGTGTTTTTGATGGTGTTAAAGTGCTTCTCCATAGTTTTTTTGGTTTGAAACGTGAAGGTGGTTTGGATTGAGACCTTCGACAAGCTCAGGTTGACGGCTTTTAAATTTTTTCGTGTTAAGCATCCAATTTCTTGCAGCTGCTTTCCAATCTTTCATTTTGGTTCTCCCTCCTACTAACCAGCCATTGCTTTCGAAATAGTTGAAGAAGCGTTCTGCTTCGATTTGTGGAAAGCTTTTTTCAAGGAAGTAGATTTGGGTTTCTTCGAGACTTGGTGTTGCTTTACTGATTTCGACTTTCTTCTTTTTTTCGCGCAACTTTTTTTCTTCTTTCAAATCCGTTTCTACAACCTCATCAAAAATTGAATTTGTAAAATCTACTAATTTTTCATTTTTTGAAATTTCTTGCTTAGCTAAGTTTATACTGTTTGTATTGTTTAATATGTTTATATAAGGTACAAGTTTAGAGCTTGTTTGATGCTTGTTTAGAGCTTGTTCAGTAAGTTGTTCATCAACCTGTTCAATGACTTGGTTATTTTTTGACTTGGTTGCATGCTTTTTTAGTTCTTTTTTTGGAACTGGTTTGGTGTAAAAATCCAAGTTACATACTTCCAACAAGGAGCCTTTAAATGGGTTGAATGATGGTTTGTAAATCACGTATTCTCTTTCGGTTAAATCTTTCATGCATTTGTGGTAGGTTGCCGTTGAAGCTATTTTACTAATTCGCATCAATTCATCACGAGAAATGCTAATTGGATTTTGAAAGCGGTTTTGGTTCCATAGTTGGAAAATAGCCATGTAGAGGCTTATGTGGGTTGGGTTGAGGTCGAAATCGGCGCTTACTTTTTCAAAGAAGCCGGTTAGGTGTTTTATATAATTCATGGTTTTAAAGTTTCAAGTTTCAGGTTGTGGTTTTAAGCTGCGCTTAAAAGGTTTGGACTACTGTGTAGTTTAGGTTTTACCACATAGAAACATAGGTTTTCTTTTTAGGTGTTTTACTTAGCATAGGTTGTATAGTTGGCTTGAACTTTGTTCAAGGGTTAGCCTACTTTGTAGGAGATACTTTGGCAAGCTCAGTATGACAACTTTGTCTATGAGATTTGCAGATACATACTTCACAAGTACCGTTGCAGATGTTTGTGTTATCATTCATATTACTTTTCTAGCATTTTTACGATGTCTTCGTAGTTATAGTAGATGATTCCACCGATGCGTTTGTATTTTAGTGTTCCGTTGATGCGGAGGTTTTGTAAGGTGCCTGGGGAGATTTTTAGGATATTACGGACTTCGGCTGACTTGAGCCATTGTTTGGTTGATGTGTCGGTGGTTTTTGAGTTTTTGATTTCGTTTAAAAGTAGATTACCGAAGTTTAGTAAATCTCTTTTGGTTACCATTTGATGGTTTAATAATTCGATGTTGTCTGTTTCAGGAAACAGGGCTTTGTGATTGAAGTTCATAATGCAGTGTTTTGTGATTATTTGTTACAAAACAATTGCATTTGAAAAAGAAAAGTTCCCAAGTTGGTACCAACTTGGGAACGATTTTTATACTTTTTGTGTTGAATTTGTTGTTTTTAGTTTAAATCATTTTCGATTTTCGTTTCCAATACCTTTTGCAATTGACTTAAAAATCGGGTTTGGTCTGTTTTACGGTTTTTGATGTCGATAAAGCTTCGAGTAATGTTGTCTCCTAAATCGATTTGAAATGCTTTTTCAAAAACGTGGGTGATTTCTTTGATGTCGGCTTGACCATTATCGAAAACTTTGGCTTCGTGTAAGGCGTAAATAAGTTCGATTAAATCGATTTTTTTGGCTGTCCAATGAAGATTGGAATGGATTTGATTATTGGTAATTGCACAAGATTGGTTTAAATTATCGATGCGATTTTCGATGTGTAACGCGAGTAATTCATAAGCAATTACTTCTGCTAATAAATAATCATGTGAGGTACACAATTTAGCATCTTGATTGATAACCATACAATCGTTTAAGAATAAATCTTTATACTGTTTCCTGGAAAAATATAATTCATCGAAATGAGTGGAATGGCTTTTTATGTATTTGATGAATTCTCTGTTCTTTCTATGAAATTGATTGATAGCATCTATCTTCTTTTCATAGTGTTTTAGTCTTTTGTTTTTATCCAATGGAAGTGTTGCGACTAACGATATTATTTCTTTGTAGAAAATTAATTTAGCTACAATGTTAGGCTTGATTTCTTTGAAGAATTTGATTTCTTCTTGAATGGTTTCGAATACATGATTCTTTAACCAATTGGTTAATTGTTTGAGAGTGTCTTCAATAAAAATAATAATCTTTTTCGCTTTTTCTACTTCATCGGAATAGGTGTTTAGGATTAAACAAAGTTCGTGTTCAAAATCTAATAGGGAGTTGTTTTTTATACTTGCTATCATAAAAAAATAGATTTTAGTTTGTCAAATAAAACTAAAATATATTAAAATTATTGTAAATAAAGTCTTAAAAAAATGAATTTAAATCATTATTTTTAGTAATTAGCTGATTTACTTTGCATTTGCATATTCGTTCCAAACTTAGCTTTTAATACTTGCATATCCTCACTGATTTTCTTGTCTAAAATCTTAGCGTAGTGCTGTGTTGTTTTTAGATTGGTATGTCCTAACATTTTACTTACGGTTTCAATTGGAACTCCGTTACTCAATGTTACAGTAGTTGCAAAAGTGTGTCGGGCAATATGAAAAGTGAGTTCTTTATTAATTCCGCAAACCGTTGCAATTTCTTTTAGATACGCATTCATTTTTTGATTGGAGAGTATCGGTAGTAAGTTACCCTTATTTTTACAAACTGGATGATTTTCATATTTATCGACAATACGTTGTGCAGTTGGTAATAATGGAATTTTAGAATTGGTATCGGTTTTTTGTCGGTTCTTGTTTATCCATTTATCGCCATCGATACCTAATACAATGTTGTCATGACTTAATTGTTTCACATCGATGTAAGCTAAACCTGTAAAGCAGCTGAAAACAAAAATATCACGAACTAGTTCCAAACGCTCTGAAACAAATTCTTTTTCCATCAAAGATTGAATTTCTAGTTCTGTCAAGAATTCGCGTGTAACTTCTTTTACTTTTGATTTGTAGTTTGCGAATGGGTCTTTAGTTAGCCAACCATTGGCCAAACATTGATTGATTATCTTGTGAAAGTTTTTAATGTATTTTACGGCTGTATTGTTAGCGCACTTTCTTTCTGTACGAAGATAGAATTCGTACTCTGTAATAAATGCATGATCAATCTTTTCGATATCAATATCAGAAACTCTGTATTTCCATTGTAGAAAGTCTTTAGTATGTTTTAAGGATGTTTCATAACGTTCCAGTGTTCCAGAAGCGTATTCGGTTCCAACAAGTTCTTTAATTTTTCGGTTGTGCTCTGTGAAGATTGGGATTAGTAGGCGTTCGCGTTCTTTGATACCTAGTATACGATTTTTAAATTCTTCAATATTTAACGAAACACCATCTTTTAATAATTCAAATTGGATTTCGTTTATTCGATTACGAGTGAAATCAAGTAAGTTATTTATTGAACGAGCTTCTTCTGAATTACCTTTCATTTTGCTTAATTCAGTAGACCATTTCGATGGTTCAATAAATTTTTTAGTACTGTACTCAAATCTTTTTCCATCGATTGTTAAGCGCACATAAATTGGTAATAATCCATTACCATTAGCTTTAGTTGATTTTGCATAAAAATGCAATGTGACTTTTGAATTCATTTTTGGTAACCTTTAAGTTGTTAATTAATTTACTTTAAAGTTTGCCACAAATCAAGATGTTTGAAAATTGAAAAGGTTATTGAACAGCTTACCAATAGTGGATTTACTCAATATATCAGCAATAATTTTTTCAATTTAGCGAGACCCAAAAATTACAATTTTGGTAGGGTCTCGATTGGGTCTCTTGAATTTTGAAAAAGAATGAATATTTTGAAAGGTTGTAAAAACAAAAAACCCCGAAAATCGTAGGATTTTCGAGGTTTTGATGCCTTTTGATAAGGCTTTCCGCGGAGAAAGAGGGATTCGAACCCCCGGACCTGTTACAGTCAACAGTTTTCAAGACTGCCGCATTCGACCACTCTGCCATTTCTCCAATAAGTCGTGCACTACTTCCGTATTGCGAGTGCAAATATAGTACGATTTTTTATTTCTGCAAACGTTTTCAAAAGAAAAAAGTAAAAAAAATACACTTTCCTCTAAACCCCATTCCCAACCATTTGAATGTCAGTAAATAAATAAAACTAAATTTTTAAGAAAAAATCAAGAACAAGTGCAATCCCGAAGTTTCGGGACAAAATAAAAGTTAGAATTTGTACCGTTTTTTTTTTTGAAATCTTTCATGGTTCAAGAGATGCTTAGCAGCTTAACAAACTATGCGTGAAGTCTAATGTTAACTATGCCAAGTGAAACGTCCGAAGCTTCGGACTAAAATCAACACAAAGTAAAACTACTGTGCCTATGTGTTTTTAATTTCAAAATTCAACATTCGTTGATCAACATTCAACATTCAAAACAAGTTCTAAGCTTCGAAATCTGCACAATTCTTTATAAAAAAAACACTTCCTTACTATTTTTTAAACATATAAGTCATATAAGCAAAAAGTATAACATAACGTAGAATAAAGTTCATAAAAGAGTGCTTACTATACCTTTAGCCAAATGTGCTCTATAAAAAGTGCAACGTCCGAAACTTCGGACTCTGTGTAGCTCCCTCAACACAATCCACTTCAAAAAAACTCCGTGCAGCTCTGTGTAAAAAACTATGTATTTAAAAAATCCGCCACCACCAGCGTTCCGCCTAGGCGGACCCGTTTCATCCGCGAGCCAAATCAAGTGCAACGTAAAATACTCGTCCCAACAAAATCTATTATCTTTGTAAAAAAAACATGCATTCCAACTCCAAACTCTACTGCCTTGAAGGGGTTCAAAACATTGAAGAAGAAAACCAAAGCATCATCCTACCTTCATTAGAAAAACTGGCAATACAATATGGAATCACCAATGTGTACCAAACCTGCGATAGTATTGAAGGGCTAGAAGAAAGTCTATCTACTCTACTCCATGAAGACCGAAACTTTCATGATTACGAAATCATCTACCTTGTTTTTGAAGGAAAAGGCAATCAAATCACCATCGACCAATACAATTACAGCCTAGAAGAAATTGCGGAGTTTTTTGAAGGGAAACTTACAGGAAAACTATTACATTTTGCCAACACCTTACAACTAGACTTAGATTCCGAAACTGCTCAATATTTCTTGGATGTCACCGGAGCCATTTCCATTTCAGGCTATCGCAACCCAGCTCCTATCCTAAGCACCATTATCGACAATCCGTTCTTTGCTTTGTGCCAAGAATACGATGATGTTACGGATATTGTAGAAGAATTATTCGAAAAACACTACACCTTAGCCAAAGCGATGGGGTTTACTTTGTATTATTAGAAAATCAGTTCATACCTAATTAAAATAATTTGTGAGAAATTTCATTTCTATTTAGCATATTTTCCAAAAAAAATTTCATATTTGTAGTTCTATTTACAAAATATATGGACATTCAAATTTC
>JBILJP010000220.1:0-8426 GCA_044377135.1 Fluviicola sp. | reverse complement strand
TGCAGGTTCAGACACAAAAACATTCAACAACATGATGTACATCAGTGCTGCATGGCCTGAGTTTGTTGGTCCTTACACGGAAGATTTCGAAGGTCCTTCTGCAGGATGGTGGCATACACAAAACCCGGAAGATAACTGGGCTCGTTTCTTGTTGATGCCAAACGTTGGTAGAAATCAAACAAAAGGTTTCATGTTGAATAACTACAAAGATGTTAGCGCTGCTGATGCTTATACTAGTGATTGGTTCTATTATGACCGTTTAGGTAACTCTAAAGATTACTTGATCTCTCCTTCATTTGATTTGTCTAACACATCTAACGTAACTGTTTCTTTCGACTATTCTTACGGTACTAAAGCAACTGCTTTGGCTGATATCACTGAACAAGTTAAAGTTTATACATCAAGAGACTGTGGTGAAACATGGCAACTTCGTTCAAATGCAACACTTTCTGAAGATGAACTAGTTTCAGCAGGTTATGTTGGAAGTACGAACTTTGTTCCAACAGTAGATGCACAATGGAAAACACAATCGTTTACTTATACTACAACAGCTCAGGATACAAAATTGCGTTTCCGATTTGAATTTATCGCATCTGATAAATCAAGCAACTTCTTCTTAGATAACTTCAACATTTCAGGTACATTGGGTATTGAAGAAAACGGAGAAAGCTTAGGTGTATCTATTGCACCGAATCCGGTTGCTGCTGGTTCTGAAGTAGCTGTTCAAGTGAACGGAACGTCTGAAGACTTGGAATTGCAAGTAGTTGATGTAAACGGCGCTTTGATTTCAATCACGAAAGTTGCCGCTTCAAACGGTACACAAACAGTAATGATTCCAATGAACGTTGCAAAAGGATGTTACTTCCTAAATGCAATCAAAGGAAATGTAAAATCTACAAACCGTGTGATTGTTTTCTAAGCATTCACATTAAAATAATGAAACGCCTTCCACATCTTGTGGAGGGCGTTTTTATTTTAGACCACCATCAGGCGTTTTTCATCATTCAAGAAAGATGACAATTTAAACAAACCCCTCTCGCTGAATAAACAAACACCGCATCTAACTCAATACGAAAGGATTACAACCTCTAATACCATACATTTCGGATAGTTTTAAAAATCTAAAAACCCATCGATATGCATAAACGATTACTATTAAGCGGACTCACCTCTATTTGTCTGCTCACAACTATTTCCGCAATAGCCCAAGGTCAACCGTGTGGCGCCTCGGAACGACTAAAAAAGCTGTATGCGGAAGACCCACAATTGAAATTAGACCGCAAACTCCTGATGCATAAATACACCGAAGTGCGCGAAGAAGCAGATGGAAAAACACGTCAGTTGATCATTATTCCGGTTGTATTTCATATCATGCATGAGTACGGCCCTGAAAACATCAGTGATGCTCAGGTGCAACAGGAAATGACCATTCTCAACGAAGACTTTAATAAACTAAATGCTGATACCACTCAAACAATTAGCCTTTTTAAACCCATTGCAGGTGATGCTGAAATAGAGTTTCGCCTGGCACGACTTGATCCCTACGGAAATTGCACCAATGGAATTGAACATATTTACACACATCTGACTGACAATGGAGATGATTTCTGTAAACTAAGTCAATGGAACAGAGCGGAATACTTGAATATTTGGGTCGTCAGCTCATTTGAAGAACCCGGATTGTTAGGTTACTCCTTCTACCCGACTGCTGCGGTCGGTGGCAACTTTTTTCGCGACGGTGTGATCATGCTTCATTCTCAGATAGGAACTACCGGAACTGCTGTTGGCTCCGATGGACGAACGTTAACCCATGAAATCGGTCATTACCTTGGTCTTTCACATACTTGGGGCGACAGTAATGATCCTGAAATAGCATGTGGTGATGACGATGTAGCAGACACACCGATTACAAAAGGTCATTTTAGTGTGTGTCCGTTGTATGATAAAGACTGTGATACAACGATCGTTGAAAACGTACAAAATTTTATGGAGTACAGCCAGTGCTCAACCATGTTTACCAAAGATCAGGCAACTTTCATGCACAATGTTCTATTACAAGAAACAAGCGGCAGAAACAATTTGTACACAGAAGCAAATCTGGCATTGACCGGAGTTGATCAGATTCCCGCACCTACCTGTATTCCTGTGGCCGATTTCTCATCGGATAAACGCATGGTTTGTGTTGGTGACCAGGTACAATTTGATGATGCTTCCTGGAGAGCAACCGTAACCGATTATGCGTGGTCGTTTCCCGGAGGAACACCTTCTACCTCAACCGCTGCCAACCCGACGGTTGTTTACAATCAAGACGGTTATTATTCGGTTTCATTGATCGTTTCGAATGCCAACGGATCGGATACAATGTACTTCCCGAATATGATCTACGTAAGTGCCGCTTGGCCGGAATTCACCGGACCTTATAACGAAGATTTCGAAAGTGGATCTGCCGGATGGTGGCATGTACAAAATCCCGAAAATAATTGGGCGCATTTCCAATTGCTAAACGGAGTGGGAAGAGGAAATTCAAGAGGGTTTGAACTCAACAACTACAAAGACATCAGCAATGCCGATCCTTATACCAATGATTGGTTCTATTACGACCGATTAGGAAATTCGAAAGACTACCTGATTTCTCCTTCATTTGATTTGTCGAACACATCGAATGTGACTGTTTCATTTGATTATGCTTACGGTACAAAAGCTACAGCATTGGCAGATGTTACCGAACAAGTGAAAGTCTATACTTCTCGCGATTGTGGTCAAACATGGCAATTGCGTTCTAATGCTACTTTGTCTGATGAAGAAATCATTTCTGCAGGATATGTTGGCAACAGCAACTTCATACCTACAGTTGATGAAGAATGGAAAACACAATCGTTTACCTATGCCACAACTGCTCAAGACTCGAAATTGCGTTTCCGCTTTGAGTTCATCGCTTCTGACAAATCGAGCAATTTCTTCTTCGACAATTTCAATATCTCGGGAACTTTAGGAATTGAAGAAAACGGTGAACGTTTAGGAATCTCCATTGCACCTAATCCGGTTGCCGCAGGTTCGGAAATTGCCGTTCAAATCAATGGGACTTCCGAAAACATGGAATTGCAGGTGGTTGATATAAATGGTGCTTTGATCTCTGTAACACAAGTTGCGGCTTCCAATGGTACTCAAACTCTTTTGCTTCCGATGAATGTTGCCAAAGGATGTTATTTCATCAATGCAGTAAAAGGAAACATCTATTCTACAAATCGCGTGATCGTTTTCTAAAAGATCATCCGACTGATTTTCAAGCGTCTTCGTCATTGGAGGCGCTTTTTTATTTCCGTAAAAATCACAACTTGCGTTGACACAAGATGCATTTTGCGTAATTTTGGGATTGAACTTTAGGGGTGTTTCCCATTCGTGGCGAAACTGAGAATTACCCTTTGAACTTGAGGCGGATGATACCGACGTAAGGAAAAGTGAGCAGCCAGTTGCGCTCCTATCGTTCTGATTACAAGGAGTTATGCAGTTACAATTCAACGATCAGCACATTGAAACACTTGCCTCCAACTTACACGAGTTGTTGGAAGAGAACGGACTTTTATCTAAAACGGGCATTGCAGTAGCAATTAATGACCGCGTGATTCAACGTTCACACTGGGCCGATAAACAATTAAACGAACAAGATGTTGTTCTTGTCATTACTGCCGCTGCAGGAGGATAATTGAAGCATTTCGAAAAACGAATCCCGACGATACGTGTCGGAATCAAAAAATTGAACAGATGAAAAAAGAAACATTACCAACAGAAAACACCATAACGCGTGTGCCTTTTCCGGCATCACGAAAAATCTTCGTTCCCGGTAAACTGCACAATATTCAGGTTGCCATGCGCGAAATTGAGCTCACGGAATCGAAACCAATGTTTTCTGACGGTGAATTCACCAAAGAAATCAATGCGCCTGTCACTGTGTATGATACTTCTGGTCCTTACACCGACGAAAATACAGAAATCGATGTAAAAAAAGGACTGGCTCGTTTACGCGAACAGTGGATTATCGATCGCGGTGATGTGGAACAACTGCCTTCTATTTCATCTGAATACGGCATTAAACGTTTGAATGATCCTTCATTGGATGAATTGCGTTTTAACCATACAACACAGCCCTACAAGGCAAAAGCCGGTAAAAATGTGACGCAATTGCATTATGCCCGTCAGGGAATCATCACTCCCGAAATGGAATACATTGCCATTCGCGAAAATCAACGTATCGACGAAATTCAGCAAATAAGCCCGCAACACGCAGGTGAAAGTTTTGGCGCCAATACACCGAAAGGAATGATTACTCCGGAGTTTGTACGCGACGAGATCGCAGCAGGTAGAGCAATTATTCCCAACAATATCAATCACCCCGAAAGCGAACCGATGATCATCGGACGTAATTTCCTGGTGAAAATCAACGCCAACATCGGTAACTCGGCCGTTTCATCTTCCATTGAAGAAGAGGTTGAAAAAGCGGTTTGGGCTTGTCGTTGGGGTGCAGATACGATCATGGACCTTTCAACGGGGAAAAATATTCACGAAACCCGCGAGTGGATTTTGCGCAACTCTCCCGTTCCGATTGGAACCGTCCCTATTTATCAAGCTTTGGAAAAAGTCAACGGAAAAGCCGAAGACCTTACCTGGGAGATCTTTAAAGACACGTTGATTGAGCAAGCCGAACAAGGAGTGGATTATTTCACCATTCACGCCGGAGTATTGCTTCGTTATGTGCCACTTACAGCCAAACGTTTGACTGGAATTGTTTCCCGTGGAGGTTCGATTATGGCGAAATGGTGTTTGGCGCACCACAAGGAAAACTTCTTGTACACGCATTTCGAAGAGATTTGTGAAATCATGAAAGCCTATGATGTTGCCTTCTCGCTTGGAGACGGTTTACGTCCGGGTTCCATCGCAGATGCCAATGATGCCGCACAATTCGGAGAATTGGAAACGTTGGGAGAATTGACCAAAATTGCCTGGAAGCACGATGTGCAGGTAATGATTGAAGGTCCGGGACACGTTCCGATGCACCTCATCAAAGAAAACATGGACAAGCAATTGAAAGAATGTCATGAAGCACCTTTCTACACACTTGGGCCGTTAACAACTGATATCGCTCCGGGGTATGACCACATTACATCCGGAATCGGAGCGGCTATGATCGGCTGGTTCGGATGCGCCATGTTGTGCTACGTAACACCAAAAGAACACCTTGGTTTACCGAATAAAAAAGATGTAAAAGATGGTGTAATCACTTACAAACTAGCGGCACACGCGGCAGATTTGGCAAAAGGTCACCCGGGTTCACAACACCGTGATAACGCATTAAGTAAAGCTCGTTTTGAATTCCGTTGGGAAGATCAATTCAACTTATCGCTCGATCCGGATACGGCACGTGAATACCACGATGAAACATTGCCTTCCGACAACGCGAAAGTAGCTCACTTCTGCTCTATGTGCGGACCGCATTTCTGCTCGATGAAAATCACACAAGATGTACGTGATTACGCCAAAGCGCAGGGAATTGCCGAAGAAGAAGCCTTAAAAAAAGGCATGGAAGACATGTCGAAAGAATTCATTGATCGTGGTGCAGATGTGTATCTGGAACCGGAGAAATTGAAATAATTTGTAGTTTTAAATAAAAAATATGTCTCACAATAATTTACTTGATACAAGCACAGTAAGTCTTAGCGATGTCATTGGCAACGGCAAAGTCTATCGTGTTCCGTCCTATCAAAGAGATTATTCGTGGAAAACTGATCATTGGGAAGACTTATGGTCAGACATTCTTTCTATTTTGGACAACGATGGGATTCATTATATGGGCTCCATCGTTCTTCAAGATAAAGGCCAAAAAGTTTACAGTGTTATAGATGGACAACAACGCCTCACTACTTGTACAATAATCGTTCTAGCAACTATTCAGGTATTACAAGATTTAGTTGAAGAGGGAGTTGATGAATCCAATAATCAACAAAGAATTGAAGGATTAAAAAGAAAATTTCTTGGCGACAAAGATCCAGCCTCTTTAACATATCGTGCGAAACTCGAGTTAAATGAAAATAACAACGGTTTTTTCAAAACAAACTTGATGGTTTTTAGACCTCCTGTTAATGAGAGAACTCTTGGTGATTCTGACAGGTTGCTTTTAAAAGCTTATCGATTTTTTCTAGATCGGATATCTGAACATTTTAGAGATGTGCAAGATGGAGAAAAAATTGCTAACTTTTTGGATAAAGAAATTGCGGAAAAATTAAAATTCATTCAAATTATCGTTCAAAATGAAGTCAGTGCTTACACGGTTTTTGAAACATTAAATTACCGAGGTGAACGATTGACTGTTTCTGATTTATTAAAGAATTTTTTATTTTCTATTTCGACAGAACCAGATTTACCGCACATAAAAGAAAAATGGAAGAAGATTATAGATACAATTGGCTTAAACAAATTTCCGACTTTTTTAAGACATTACTGGATTTCAAAAAACAAACTTACGAAAGAGAAACAGCTGTTTAATGCTCTTAAGGAATCTGTAACAACCTCTGAACAAGTTATTGATTTGTTAGATAATCTTGAACTTAATGCTCAACTATACAACTCATTAACAAATCCAAATGATCTATTTTGGTCTGGAAATAAAACCATTGAATCTGCGATTAGTGAATTGAAATTGTTTAAGGAACAGCAGGCCTTACCATTATTAATGGCCGCATATAATCAATTTGATTTCTCTGAGTTTGAAAAAACATTGAAAATGGTTAATGTTATCACATTCAGATATACTGTAATTGCTGGCTTACATACGAATAAAAAAGAAACAGTATATAATACTGCCTCTTTAGCTATCAGCAATAAGATAGCAACCAAAGCAAATGATTTACTTAAGATCTTACACGATCTTTATGTCTCCGATGTTGATTTTAAGAATGACTTTTCTACAGTTTCTATTAGCACTAAACGTAATAAGTCATTAGTGAGGTATGTTCTATTTAAACTAGAAAACAATCTTAGTCATAAAGACGATGACTTTGAATCAAGTCCTGCAACAATTGAACACATACTCCCAGAAAACCCATCATTGGACTGGGAGGGAAAATTCCCCTATTCTATCCAAGAAACGATGATTTATCGTTTAGGAAATTACTGCTTATTAGAGGGTGACAAAAATAGAAGTTGTGCAAGGAAACCTTTTCTAGATAAACTAGAGATTTATAAAACAAGTCAATATATATCTGCTTCAAGCATTGACTATAGTGAATGGTCACCAAAAACAATTGATCGTCGCCAAGATGAAATGGCAAAACGAGCGAAATCAATTTGGCGTATCTCACAGTTTCATGAACTCTCAAAGTGATCATTCTCTTCACATCGCCCGATTTTACAAGCCAAGAATCGTTATTGCTCAATCGCATGCTGGAACAGCCAACCTTGCGTGTTCATGTACGAAAGCCTGATTCGGCTATAAATGAGTTTGAACAGCTGTTGAAATCGGTAAATTCCGATTACCATTCGCGCATTGTGATCCATCAACATCATTCATTAGCGGAAAAGTATCAGCTGAGTGGATTTCACTTCACCGAAAAAGACCGTTTAAGTCAGCCACATTCAACGCAAGCGGTTTCAACTTCCTTTCACGACCTGCAAACAGCCACAAATGAACAGGAACGTTACCGCTATTTCTTCTGCTCTCCTGTTTTCCCTAGCATTTCAAAAGCCGGCTACGCAACCGATGAAAACTGGGACATTTCTGCTGAAACCAAAGCATTTCGCGAAAAAGCAGTTGCCTTAGGTGGAATTGACCTCGGAAAATTAATTGCCGTTCGCCAGCGCGGATTTCAACACATTGCAGTTTTGGGAACAGTTTGGCAAGCTCCTGATCCGGTAAAAGAGCTCAATGAACTATTCAGACGCTTTTAACCCGAGTATGTGTATCTTTGAGCCAAATTGATCCCCGAAATATGACACTGGAACAGCTAAACACGCTTCTTGAAGGAACACTAACGGAATTAAACGTTCCAGAACCGAATGAGATGCAAGCTGCATTGATTGCACGCGTGAAGCAAGGTGGAGATGCCGTTATTCTCACCGACAGAACCAATGATCCGTCAACAGGTATTGCCTTTGTTTCGGTAATGAAAGCACCAAGAGCCTTTGAAGGTTCTCCGCGTGTTTTGATTCTTTCTCCGAGCATTGACAGTGTGCATGTATTGCATAAACAATTGACCGAGTGGACAAGACGTACCGAAATTGCCGTTGAATTGGGGCATGACAAAGGAAACATGATCCTGGAACGCAACAATATTTTCGATGGCGCCGACATCATTATCGGAAATCCGAAACGGGTGATTGACCTTTATCATCAAAATGGCATTCACATGAATCAGTTGAGTTTGTTCATCATTGAT
>JBILJP010000219.1:0-8460 GCA_044377135.1 Fluviicola sp. | reverse complement strand
CCTCCAAAGGTGAAAACCGCAATCCTGATTGTCCGGAAGAACATTACCAATCATTGGATATCAGCGTGCCGCTCGAAGTGGGGGATGTGTTTTTTCGCTTCCGTCCCACAGCGATTATTCATACAGCTGCGCTCACCAATGTCGATTATTGCGAGGAACACCCGGAAGAATGTTTTCAGATAAATGCACACGCAACCCTAATTTTGTGGGAAGCTGCCAAAATTATAGGAGCACATTTTCAGTTGGTCTCTACTGATTTTGTCTTCGACGGATCAACAGGCAATTATGCAGAAACCGATAAAGTGAATCCGTTGAGTGTATACGCATTCTCAAAAGTAGCGGCCGAAAATTGCTTGCGTGATGATGACAATCGTAATTGGTCCATCGCCCGGACAATTATCGTTTACGGTACAGGAAACAACCTTTCGCGTTCCAATCTTATTTTGTGGGCATTGGAAGCTTTGCCAAAAGGTGAACCGATGAAGTTGGTCAACGATCAGTTTCGCGCTCCTACCTGGGCAGATGATTTGGCTTACGGTTGTGTAGAAATCGTGAAGCGTCAACAAACCGGTATTTTTCATCTTTCGGGACCTGAAACACTGGCAATCGATCAATTGGTAAAACGCGTTGCAGCTTATTTGGGAATTGAAAATCCACCGATTGAAACCATTTCTTCCGATACGTTAAACCAGGCAGCAAAACGACCGCCAAAAACAGGATTCGATCTTTCTAAGTCGTTGTTGTTTCTCGATTACAAACCTAAAACGCTGGAGGATTCTTTGAGAATTCTATCATCTGAATTGAGTTGATTCAATAAATGATTAAGGTTACTAATACGTTATAGTTTTATTTAAAAACAAACAACAGGAGTTAGATTATTCAACTTTTAATTTAGTTTTAACTAATCGCAAAATTGTATTTTGGCAAGCATAATTTTTTGCCGAATGCAAACAAAACCAACCCTATCAAAAGCTACTTTGCGTGGCACTTTACTATTCATTTTGGTTCTCATCATCCTATTTGTACTTCCGGATTTGATTGCCCACTTCAGTCCTAAAGAAAAGTTGGACATTCGCTACAGTGATCCTGCTGTTCAGGAAGCCGTTCAAACGGTAAAGCGCAATAAAAGACAGCGGCACCGGTCGCGTGGCAAGAAAAATCGTTACTCAGCACCTGATCAGGCATTCGATCCGAATTCCTATACCGCCGAGCAATGGATGGCACTTGGACTGAGTGAAAAGCAAGCTTCTGTTGTAATGAAATTCACTAAATACGGCATTCGTTCCAATGAAGATCTGAAAAAGATTTTTGTGATTTCCGATGAGTTATTTCAGTTGATCAAAGATTCGACCATTTATCCGGAAAGAAGCAAATCGAATTACGAAGACCGTCCGACTACGGTTAAGAATTTCGAAAAACCGAGAGTGAATGTCAATACGGCTTCAATGGCTGAACTGGATTCGATAAGGGGAATTGGACCGTTTTTCGCCAAGCAAATTATTCTTCGGCGCGATATGTTGGGTGGTTTCTACGACGAAAGTCAACTGATGGAAGTTTGGAAAATGACTCAGGAAACGGCTTCAGAGCTGGCACCACGATTGTTGTTTGATCAATCGAAACTCAAACGCATCAACATCAACACCGCTTCCGTTGATGATTTGAAAGCCCATCCTTATATTTCTTGGAACTTAGCTAATTCTATCGTAAAATTGCGCTCTCAAATCGGTCAATACAATCGAATTGAAGATGTAAAGAAATCTGTTTTAATGACAGATGAATTGTACGAGAAACTAAAGCGTTATTTAACTGTTGATCCATGATAGAAGAAAAAATTAAAGCGGTCATTCGCGATGTTCCCGATTTTCCGAAAGAAGGAATTGTATTCAAAGACATCACACCCATAATGTTGGACGCCGGGTTGTCAAATGAAATTGTTGACCACTTGGTTGAACTATACAAAGATCAGCAGATCGATAAAATTGCGGGTATTGAAAGTCGTGGCTTTCTCTTTGGCTACCCACTTGCTATGCGTCTCGGAATTCCGTTTGTATTGATTCGCAAAGCAGGAAAATTGCCTTACCACAAAATCAGTCATTCATACGACCTTGAATACGGTAGCGCTGTGATTGAAATGCACGTGGATGCTGTTCAAGCCGGAGACCGTGTCTTAGTGCACGATGATTTGTTGGCTACTGGTGGTTCTGCGCAGGCTGCTGCCGAATTGATTCGCAAATGTGGCGGAGATATTGCAGGATTTAACTTTTTGGTAGGCCTGAGTTTTTTAAATGGTCAAAATAAATTAACCGAGTACAGTGAGAATATTACTAATTTAGTCGCCTACTAAATTTATTAATCAAAAAAACAAGTTGTTAACTGTTGCACCCCAAAACTGTTAAACATGAACTTTGAAAAGAACGAGAATCAACACATGATTGCGCAAATGGTGCGCGATTTCGCAGAGCGAGAAATTCGACCAAACATGAATAAATGGGATAGTGAAGAGCACTTCCCGATTGATGTCATGAAAAAAATGGGTGAATTGGGCTTGCTCGGCATTTTTGTCCCTGAAAATTACGGCGGTAGCGGATTTAGCTACTTTGAATATGCAACTGCGTTGATGGAGTTGGGCCGTGTTTGCGGTGGAATCGGATTAAGTGTGGCAGCGCACAATTCTTTGTGTACAGGTCACATTTACTACCACGGAAACGAAGAACAAAAACAAAAATACCTTCCGAAATTAGCTTCAGGTGAATTTATCGGAGCGTGGGGGTTGACTGAGCCGAATACTGGTTCTGATGCCATGCGTATGAAATGTACTGCTGTTCGCGATGGCGACGAGTGGGTCATCAATGGTGCTAAAAACTGGATTACACACGGACTTTCCGGCGATGTGGCGGTTGTATTGATTCGCACAGGTGAATTGTTGGATTCAAACGGAATTACAGCCTTCATTATTGAAAAAGGAACACCTGGTTTCTCGGCTGTGAAAATCAAAGATAAATTCGGAGTGCGTGCTTCCGAAACAGCAGAATTGATTTTCGATAACGTGCGCATTCCGCATGCAAATGTAATCGGTGAAGTAGGACAAGGTTTCAAACAAGCCATGCATATTTTGGATGGTGGTCGTATTTCAATTGCAGCACTTTCTTGTGGAGTAGCTCGTGGAGCATTCGAAGCGTCTGTGAAGTATTCCAAAGAACGCGAGCAATTTGGCCAACCGATCTCGAAATTCCAGGCTATCGCCTTCAAATTAGCTGATATGGCTACTGAAGTAGAAGCTGCCGAATTGTTGACGTACCAAGCGGCTTACCGTAAAAACAATAAATTGCACATGACGCGTGAGGGAGCTTTCGCTAAGTATTTCGCATCAGAAGTGGCTGTGAAGTGCGGAAACGAAGCCATGCAAATTATGGGTGGTTACGGATACACAAAAGAGTATCCTGCCGAAAAGTTTTTGCGTGACGCACGATTGATGACAATCGGTGAAGGAACATCTGAAATTCAGAAGGTTGTTATTTCACGCGAACTATTGAAATAGAACGCAATCAGGCAACAAAAAGTGATTTGTAATTATTTTTTATAAACAACGGTCATTTAAAAAAAAGATTTATATCTTTGCCGCCTGTCTGCCGCGGGTGGAACCAATAAATAAGCATCAAATAGAATTATAGATATGTTAATTATTCCAGTAAAAGAAGGCGAAAACATCGAAAGAGCCCTTAAGAAGTACAAGAAAAAATTCGACAAAACAGGAACAATGAAAGAATTGCGTAAACGCAAAGAATTCGTAAAAGCTTCTGTTGTTAATCGTCAGGCGAACATCCGTGCTGCTTATGCACAACGTATGAAATCGCAAGAAATCTAGGAATAACTGCAAAACAGTATTGAGGGAATCCATTTGGGTTCCCTTTTTTTGTTGAGTACACCTTTAAATTCCCGTAACCGCGCGATTAATCGCTCGGCCACAAATAGATTAATTTGATCTCTGAAACCTTTCCTCGAATTCCCCGTTAATCGCTATATGACATCGCTTGGCTCCATAGAACAATTTGAAGTGTACCTCGCTACCGAGAAAAGGTATTCCGAGCACACGTTGATAGCCTATAAAAATGACTTATTACAATTCATCGGCTATGCTGAAATTACGGAAGACCGGCAATTGGCTGAAGTGAATCACCAACTCGTGCGCGGATGGATGGTTGAGTTATTGGAACACGCCATTGTGCCTCGTTCTGTTAGCCGAAAACTTTCTTGCTTGAGATCATTCTTCAATTGGTTGAAAAAGCAAGGGTTGGTAACAGAAAACCCCATGCTAAAGATTCGTGGTCCAAAAGTCGAAAAGCGACTCCCGCAATTTGTCAAGCAATCTGAGTTTACGCAAGAGTGCATCGAGCCTATCTTCGCCAATAGTTTTGATGGTTTGCGCGATCGATTAATGGTAGAGCTTTTTTACCAAACAGGTATCCGTTTAAGTGAGTTAATCACATTGAAAGAGCAAGATGTAGTTTCAACGCATATAAAGGTGTTGGGTAAACGCAATAAAGAACGCATCATTCCGATCGGGAAAGAGCTCTTCGACCGCATTCAAGCATATCGTTTAATCAAGCCCGAGGGTCGTGATAGCCAAAATTTGTTATTTGTAAAAAGAGACGGCGTTAAATTATCTTCAAAGTTTGTTTATAGAAAAATAAATACATACCTTGGGATGGTAACGAATACGCAGAAAAAGAGTCCTCATATATTAAGACATACGTTTGCAACACACATGTTGAATAATGGGGCAGGACTGGAAACATTGAAAGAACTTTTGGGTCACGCCAATCTTTCGGCAACACAGGTCTACACGCATAATTCGTTTACACAGATAAACAACATTTACTCACAAGCTCACCCACGTGGGCGTAAAAATTGAATTGTCATGGACATCAAAGTACATTCCGTTCATTTTAAGGCGGATCAGAAATTGCTTGACTTCGTAAATGAGAAAGTGACCAAGTTGCAGTTATTCTTCGATAACATCATTGCCGGTGAAGTATTTCTGCGTTTGGACAAAAGTTCGGAAAAGGAGAATAAGATAGCTGAAGTTAAAATATTGATGCCAGGTAGGGAGTTGTTTGCCAAAAAACAGTGCAAAAGTTTTGAAGAGGCAGCAGATTCTGCAGTTGAAGCGTTGCGTAAGCAAGTAAAAAAACATAAAGAGAAAATCGCTAGTTAGTAGTGATAATGAATAGCTTAGGGAAGGTGATCGAAAGATCACCTTTTTCTTTTTGAAAAAAAAAGTAGAAAAAATTCACTTAGCCCCTTGTACGTACAGATATCTTTGCTACATTTGCAAACCCAAACGGGAAAACACTTAAGAAAAGCGTTCTTTAAAATCATAATTAATAAAATTTTAGTGCCGGTGTAGCTCAGTTGGCTAGAGCAGCTGATTTGTAATCAGCAGGTCGGGGGTTCGAGTCCCTCCACCGGCTCCAAGATTTTGGGGGTGTCGCATAGTGGCTATTGCAGCAGACTGTAAATCTGTCACCGAGAGGTATCGTTGGTTCGAGTCCATCCACCCCCACTAGTTGAATAAAATTTTTAAGCGGGAGTAGCTCAGTTGGTAGAGCGTCAGCCTTCCAAGCTGAGGGTCGCGAGTTCGAGTCTCGTCTCCCGCTCAAATTTTTTAGATTTTAAAGAGCACGCCGGTGTAGCTCAGGGGTAGAGCGCTTCCTTGGTAAGGAAGAGGTCACGAGTTCAATTCTCGTCATTGGCTCATAAGGGAATTCACTCATGAGTATGGGTGAAATTTTGTATTAGTAAGAATAAGGTTTATTAACTACGTAACAAATAAAAACAAATGGCTAAGGAAAATTTTAATCGTTCTAAACCACACGTTAACATTGGTACAATTGGTCACGTTGACCACGGTAAAACAACTTTGACGGCTGCTATTTCTAGCGTGTTAGCGTCAAAAGGTTTAGCTGCGGTTCGCGATTTCTCGTCAATTGATAACGCTCCTGAAGAAAAAGAGCGTGGTATTACCATTAACACATCACACATCGAGTACGAAACAATGAATCGTCACTATGCACACGTTGACTGTCCAGGTCACGCGGATTACGTGAAGAACATGGTTACAGGTGCTGCTCAGATGGATGGTGCTATCTTGGTAGTTGCTGCAACTGACGGTCCAATGCCACAAACACGTGAGCACATCTTGTTAGGAAAACAAGTTGGCGTTCCTCGTTTGGTTGTATTCATGAATAAAGTGGATATGGTTGACGATGCTGAACTACTTGAACTAGTAGAAATGGAAGTTCGTGAATTGTTGTCTTTCTATGACTACGATGGTGACAATGCTCCAGTTATTCAAGGTTCTGCACTTGGTGCATTGAACGGAGAAGCGGAGTGGGTTGCTAAAATCGACGAATTGATGGATGCAGTTGATTCTTACATCGAATTGCCTCCACGTGATGTTGATAAGCCTTTCTTGATGCCGGTTGAAGATGTATTTACGATCACTGGTCGTGGTACTGTTGCAACAGGTCGTATCGAAACAGGTGTAATCAACTCTGGTGAGCCAGTTGAAATCTTAGGTATGGGTGAAGAGAAATTGACTTCAACTGTAACTGGGGTAGAGATGTTCCGTAAGATCTTGGATCGCGGTGAAGCTGGTGACAACGTAGGTCTACTTTTACGTGGTATTGAGAAGTCTCAAATCAAACGTGGAATGGTTATCTGCAAACCAGGTTCAGTAAAACCTCACGCTGATTTCAAAGCTGAAATCTACGTATTGAAAAAAGAAGAAGGTGGTCGTCACACACCATTCCATAACAAATACCGTCCTCAGTTCTACTTCCGTACGACTGACGTTACTGGAGAGATTTTCTTGACAGACGGACGTGAAATGGTTATGCCTGGTGATAACGTAACAATCAACGTTAAGTTGATCGTTCCGGTAGCAATGGACAAAGGTTTACGTTTCGCTATCCGTGAGGGTGGTCGTACCGTAGGTGCTGGTCAGGTTACTGAGATCATCGCGTAATTCAGAACAAAATAAAATGTCGAAAGGGGAGCTTGCCTCCCCTTTTTACGCGGGTGTAGCTCAGCTGGTAGAGTAGTGGTCTCCAAAACCATTGGTCGTGAGTTCGAATCTTACCGCCCGCGCAACTAAAGGAAAATAGCCGTGTCAAAGTTTAAAAACTATTTTAGCGAAACCATTACTGAGATGACTCAGAATGTTTCGTGGCCAACATGGAAAGAATTACAGAGTAACGCGCTTATCGTTGTCGTTGCTTCTGTCATTTTTGCACTATTGGTATTTGTGATGGATACCGTATTCGGAATCACAAACGGTGAGACTTGGAAAGGTGCTCTTGGTTTTATTTACTCAATGTTTTAGTCGTAGATTATCATGGGTGATATTAAAAAACGTTGGTATGTAGTACGTGCAGTTAGTGGGAAAGAGAAAAAGGTGAAAGAATACCTTGATCTTGAGATTTCTCGTTTGAAACTGGACGATTATGTATCACAAGTGTTGATTCCTACTGAAAAAGTGTTTCAAATCCGAAACGGAAAAAAAATCAGTAAAGAAAAAGCGTATTTACCGGGTTACGTGTTGATTGAAGCTTCTCTTGTCGGAGAGGTGCCTCACGTAATTAAAGGCATTCCAAACGTGATTGGATTCTTAGGTGCTGAAAAAGGCGGTGATCCGCAACCAATGCGCCTGTCTGAAGTAAATCGTATTTTAGGTAAAGTTGACGAACTTTCCGAAACAGAAGAGGAAATGAAAATTCCATTCGTTATCGGTGAAGCCGTTAAGGTTATTGATGGACCTTTCAATAATTTCTCTGGTGTGATTGATGAAATCAACGAAGACAAGAAAAAATTGAAAGTAATGGTTAAAATCTTCGGTCGTAAAAACCTCTTGGAGCTCAGCTACATGCAGGTAGAGAAAGAAGGCTAAACATGTATTAACCCGCAGAAGTGAGATTACTGATTAAAGCTTCCCTTTAACGCTCACGTTTGACTGCATAATATAAATAACAATGGCTAAAGAAGTAGCAGCATTGATCAAATTACAGATCAAAGGTGGCCAAGCCAATCCAGCTCCTCCGGTTGGTCCCGCACTTGGTGCGAAAGGGGTCAACATTATGGAATTCTGCAAGCAGTATAATGCTCGTACGCAGGACAAACCTGGAAAGGTATTACCATGTGTGATTACTGTATACAGTGACAAGTCGTTCGACTTCGTCATCAAAACTCCACCGGCAGCGGTTCAGATTATCGACAGCGTGAAATTGAAAAAAGGTTCATCTGAGCCTAACAAAACGAAAGTAGGTTCCATGTCATGGGATCAAATTCGTTTGATCGCTGAAGATAAGATGCCAGACATGAACTGTTTTACAGTTGATGCGGCAATGACAATGATCGCCGGAACGGCTCGTAGTATGGGTGTAACTGTTAAAGGTGGTGAAG
>JBILJP010000217.1:0-8523 GCA_044377135.1 Fluviicola sp. | reverse complement strand
TACACAGGTTTTTTGTTAAGGGAGGTTTTAGGTGCATTGGTCCAATAACAAAAATCCCCGTTTCACCTGAGTAAAACGGGGATTCCGATGGTTTATTAACTTCTTATTTTTTCGCAAGTACTAAACGTGCAACCGAACGTTCACCTTCTGGTGTTGTAAGCGTCACGAAATAAGTTCCGTTTGCATTTTCATCCAAGCGGATTGTAGAAACGCCGTTTTGCTCAAATCGATTGTTGTAAACCGTTTTACCAAAAACATCCGATACCTGAACAAATGCGCCGTTTACCGGAATATCCAATGTAAACTTTCCTGTTGAAGGGTTCGGGTAAACGATGAGCGTTGCAACTGTGTTTTCAGTAACACCCAAACAACCGTCAACAACTAATGTCAAGGTATCAAAACCTGTACAACCGTTTGCATCGGTGAATTCATAGAACACATCGTGGTTACCATTTCCAATGGAAGGATCAAACGCATTTCCGGTTACCGAAGGTCCGCTGAAAGTACCACCAGCAGGTGTTCCAACAAGTGCCACGTCCGGATCGTAGTTACAGATAACACCAGGTGCTGTACTCAAACTTACGGAAGGCAAACCGAAAATAGTAACGTCTACCGTATCGGAAGAAGAGCAACCGTTGGCATCAACTACATTTAAGTAATACGTTCCAGAAGCGTTTGCTGCTAAAGTTGAACCGTTAGAGTTGTCTGACCATAAATACGTACCAACAACAGCAGGCGATGGATCTAAAACAACCGATTCACAATCACTAGCATCTGCACCCAAACTAAATACCGGGTTCGGGTTTATGATCAATTGAATAGTATCGCTTACCACACAGCCGTTTGTATCGGTTACCGTAACGTCGTACGTTCCGGAAGTAGTTGCCGTTTCTTGTTGCGTAGCTGCAGCAGTACTCCACAAATAAGATGAAGAAGCATTTCCTGCATCCAATGTAATACTGTTACAAACAGTGGTATCGTTTCCGATAAATACCGTTGGATTGATAACATCGGTAAGTGTAATACCAACTGCAGCTGAATCCGAACAACCCGCAGCGTTTGTTTCAATCATATTGTAAACGCCTGCAGTATTGGTAATAATTGCATTCGCTGTTTCTGCGGGAAGCAATATACCATCCATGTACCATTGATTGGAAGCATTGGTAGCACCTGTAAGTGTTACGTCGTTACCCGAACAAATATGTGTGTTTCCTGAAAGAACAACTACAGGAGTGCTATCAACGTGAACGTTAAATGATTTAATCGTGTCACGCACCGCGCCATTATCCATTTCAATGTAAACGGTGTAATCACCCGGAGTAGTGTAATTGTGCGATCCGCCCGGAGTAGAAACTGCCTGAACGTCTGTAGCGCCATCGCCCCAGTTGTAAACAATCGTGTCAAACAATTGCAAACTTCCTGCCCCGATATAAACGGTTTCTACATCTTCACAAACACTTACATCACTAATTGCAAATTGCGGAGGCATTACCAAGCCACGCAAATCATCCGGATTTGAACCGAAAGCTCCAGTATAATTACCTGCCGGAGATATGCGATTAAAAGAAGATGAAATATTAGATCCGATGAAGTAATCCGGTTTAACGTAAAGTGATCCGAATGTTTCACCGTTAGTTGTGCCAATAATAGGGATATTCGTAGGTGTGTAAGTTAAATTAGAAAGAGGCCATTTTTCAAAAACCATGGTACTGTTGCCCGACCAGTGATACATGTTGTCATCGGCACGGTTGTAAAGAATGATTTCACCGTCAGCGCCATTACCCATAGCAAATACCAAGGTTTTTACTCCGGTTGTTTTATCAATTTTGTACAAGGTTTCAGATGCTGTTGCACCATTACCTGTTGCACCCCACAACTGACCTGTTTCATCAAAAGTCAACGACGAGAAGTTATCACCTAAGTTACCAACTTGCGTACAAACACCGGTGGTAAGATCAATTTTACCTAAAACACGACCAGTAACACCTGAAACTTTCATGATAATATAAGTCTCATAAGTTGTTGGGTCAAATGCCAAACCATTCATTCCTGTAATGGTAAAACCTGCCAAAGTTGGCCCCATTCGCTGAAAAACAGAAAAGTTTGTTGAGTCAATTCCCCAAAGTGAGTCTTGGAACGGGCTTGAACCGTAAATCTTCGGCGTCACAGCCGGAAACTGAGCGTTTGCAGTGGAATTTCCTGCCAAAAAAGCAAAGAAAACCAACGTAACAAGTAGTATTTTTCTCATAAGTGTAGTTAATGATGGAACGAAGGTAAAGCTTTTAACTAAATATTTATTAGTCAATTAGTTGATTTTTTAAAAACGCTTCCGAAAGTGTGGAAATGATGCGTAATTTAACGTATAAATAATTGACTAATAGGCAATTTTCCATCCTCGGGCTGTCATTACCCGGTGAAAGGTAACCAATTCTTGTGCATTGGAAATTTTCGTGTAAACATGCACTATTTCAAGGGTGTTGCCGGTTTGTTTGACTTCGAGATTGTACGGAATAACCGCTGGCTGATCATCCGAAGATTGTTCCAGTTGGATCAGGAATAAGCGCAATAAATTCACCGATTCGTTGGCGCTGATCGGAAAGTCTGATGCGTTGACCGAGGTGTAAAAATGAAGGTTTGATTTGGCACGGGTAAGCAAAACGTTCAAGCGCTTGAATCCTTGCGCTTGATTCAACGGACCAAAACGCAATTGGAATTGTCCATCAGGATTCTTTCCATAGCCCATACTTACTACAATGGTGTCCGCTTCGTCGCCTTGAACTTGCTCTAAAGGTTTAAAGAAGACGGTATTCTTGTCGATTCCATCTGAAATAG
Source organism: Fluviicola sp. (assembly GCA_044377135.1). Lineage (GTDB taxonomy): Bacteria > Bacteroidota > Bacteroidia > Flavobacteriales_D > Crocinitomicaceae > Fluviicola. The sequence goes on along the minus strand of JBILJP010000217.1, from coordinate 5,691 downwards.
TTTCTTGTGTTTTCACAGAAAGATGCTGCCAAATGCAGTCTAATTGTTGTTGTGAAAACGCAATGATTCCGATGCTTTTTTTCCAATTGAACGTTTCCAGAAAAGTAGCCACCGCTTTTGCTTCTTCTACATTGGTTCGGTTGTCGTAAATCCCGGTTTCAATTAGGTTCCAATGTAGCGGATAACTAGATTTGGCTGTTGGAAAAGCCACCAATTCATTGTTGTAAAAGTGCCGGTTCGAAAAGGTAATCAACGCCGGGTGTTCACTTCGGTAGTGGTGTTTGAGCGGTATTTTTTTCCAATACCAGGCCGCTTGGTGCAATAAGTCAATGGCGGTAACACTTCCGGAGAAATAACTGGAAGGAGCCATTTGCTGTTCATCGCCTGCCACAACTGCACGTTTTGATCGCTGTAACGCACCAAGTGCATTGGGCAACTGAATCTGACTGGCTTCATCCAATACCACAAAGTCAAACAAATCTTGTTGCATCGGAAAGGTTTTGCTTACTTGATTAGGAGTGCTCAACCAAATGGGACTCAAAACTTCGATCCACAACCGGGCGTCGCCAGACACCAATTCGCGAATGGTTTGATGTTGTTTCGACTTCCCGAATTCTTTCACAAGAACCGCTTTTCCGCTTTTCAATTGCGCTTTCAGTGTCTTGTCATTGCCTTTCAGTTGAGCCGCAGGTGTGCGCAAAAGATGGGTATAATGATCAAAACGCTGTTTTCTAAGCTGCCAGATTTGCTGTGCGAATTGGTCAAATTCATCGGCTTCGGTTGCCAGAATTTCGTTGAGTTTGTTGTTGAGTAGTTCACCGTCAAATTTGGCCAATTCCGGAAATCGACTTTCCAGCAATACCCGGTTGGAATGTACAACAGTTGCTTCCATTTCAGCAAACGATTTCCCGGAACTAACTAAGCGATAAACAATTTCGGGTAGTGCTTTCAATGATTCCAAACTACCGAGCAGTTTCTCAACAGTTGTAACACCAAATTGGGCAAAATGCTGTAGAGATGTGTTTTCGTTGACAGAGAAATACCGACGTATGTCATTCGATAGCTGTTGGATTCGTTCGCTGTTTTGACTAATGAGTTGTCGTTTTGCCAACGGTAATTTTGCAATGGTATTTAATTCGTTGAGATCTTCTTTCTCTAGTTGTTTCAGCACATAAACCGCACTTTCCAATTCCAACTCCGGTCGTTCAATTCCCCATTCCGAAAATTGCGCACGAGCAGTAATCAGTTCTTCCTGCACATCCAAATATGCGAGCCAATTGGTCAGTGCCATTTGGTAATCTACTTGCGAATGCTGAAGTACCGCTTTGAGTTGTTTGAGCAAACTTCTGCGTTTCAACCACGATTGTTTCAGTTCAAGTTGATCTTTCCAAAAAAGGGTTTCGGTGCGCGAAGGTGGCTTTTTCCAAATTACTTCTTCTGCTTTCAATAGCTCTAAACGTGAATTGAGTTCCGTGAACCGCAGGCGCAATTTCTCAAATCGTTTTCGTTTGACAGGTTGTTTATGTAATTCAAAGTAAGCGTGATACGATTCATTCGTTACCAATTGAATCCGTGCCACCGATTTTGACAACGCATCTAGTTCACCCACGGATTCAATCCCAAAAGTTTCTTCGGCCCAATTCACTTCAGATGTCAGTTGCTTCAACACATAATCGGGTTGCGGATGCGTTACCAAAGCTTGTTTTAATCCTTCCAATACGCTAAACGATCCCAATTGATCTTGTAACTGAAGCACCTTCGATTTTTCATCCAACCAAGTGCGAATATCCGGAACATCCGATTGAAATGTTGCTTTTTCAAGATTCACCGTTGCGTTTAGCTCCTGAAAGGTTTGGAAAGAAACTCCTCCAACCAATGTTGGGCTATTCAATCGATCCATCAACAACTGCAACGACGCTTTCAACTGTTCCGAAAGTTGTAATAACGGAGGAACGGGTTTACGATCGGTTTCCAAAGCTAGCCACGTGCGTTTAAGTTGTCCGATAAATGTTTTGGGAGTAGCCTGACTGTGCGCTGTAAATGTAAAAGCGTCCAAGCCGGCGTCGGCCAGTTTTTTCACCAATACTTCAAGCGCAACCCGTTTTTCCGATACAACCAGCGTCATTCCATCGCGCACCAATAATTTGCCCAACAGGTTGGCGAGCACTTGTGATTTTCCGGTTCCGGGCGGACCTTGAATCACGGTGTTGCCTGTTTCCAATTGTTCAAAAACGCGCAATTGGTCGGTATCTGACGGAGCTAAAAATGCAGGTGAAAGTGCTATTTTTTCTGCGAAAGTGTTCGTTTCATTTCCTAACAATCCGCTTACCAACGAACTCAATGCCGGAGCTTGAGCAATCAATTCCAATTCACGCAGCACCTGATAACGGTGATGGTGAAAATTGCCGATGGCTGAAAAGTCGGAAATAACAGCCGGTATGGAATACTCAGCCATCAATCGAATGATTGATTCAACGCTTTCTTGTGGTGAAAGTGATTCGTTTTCCGCAATTTTTAAATCAAATGCGCGTATTAGTTGATTCACCACAAACGGATTCACAAACGCCTGCTCTGTTTGGGCTTGAATTTCAACGTGCTGTTTTCCTTTTGCGATTTTCCAATTCAGCGGTGTGAGTACCAACGGAGAACAAACCGATTTTCCTTTGTATTCCCATTGAATGTGTTGCGAAACCATGCACAACGATTGCAAATCGGCCTCGCGTTTGTGTTGATTGGCGGTTTTAAGAAGGGCATTCCAGACCGCATTCAACTCAAATAGCTGTACTTCTGGCAAAGGCTCGTTTAGCACGATCATCCCTTTTTCATGATCACCCATATGCACCAACGGATCCGACGACGGAATCTCCGACAGATCGATTATAAATTGGGCAATATCGTAGTGATGCTCAGACATGAACGCGTTTGTCGATGACGAAGGTAGGGAAATTCACGAATCGGTAAGCTCCTATGTGAATGAACCAACATTTCCGAATCCCAACCTCAAACACTATTTTTGTACCTCAAACAGAACATCGATCCCATGAGCGAATATAAATTTGGAACAAAAGCCATCCACGCAGGTGCACACCCTGATCCGAGTACCGGAGCAATCATGACGCCTATTTACCAAACTTCTACCTATGTGCAGGAGTCACCCGGAGTAAATAAAGGTTACGGATATGCCCGCGGGAAAAACCCTACGCGTGAAGCCTTGCAGGAAAACATAGCTGCTATCGAAAACGGAAAACACTGTGTGTGCTTTAGTTCGGGAGTTGCCGCAACGGATGCTGTTTTGAAATTATTGAAGCCTGGCGATGAGGTGATTACCGGTGATGATCTTTACGGAGGAACGTACCGCTTATTTACCAAAATTTACGAGAAATTCGGTATTCGTTTTCATTTCATCGATTTGACCAATGCCGAGAATATTCGTACGGTTTTAAACGAAAACACTAAACTGATTTGGGCAGAAACGCCCACCAATCCTACCATGCAGATCATTGATATTGCTGCTTGTGCTGCGATTTCGAAAGAAAACGACTTGTTGTTGGTGGTTGACAATACTTTTGCTTCCCCTTATCTGCAGAATCCGCTGAATTTGGGAGCAGATATCGTTATGCATTCCGCAACGAAGTACCTTGGAGGTCACTCGGATGTGGTGATGGGAGCGTTGATTACTAATAGCCCTGAATTGCACGAACAATTGTATTTCGTTCTGAATTCCAGTGGTGCAAACCCTGGCCCGATGGATAGTTTCCTGGTTATGCGCGGAATCAAAACCTTGCATTTGCGCATGGAACGTCATTGCCACAACGGACGAATCATTGCCGAATACCTGCGCAATCATGCTAAAATTGCCAAAGTTTACTGGCCTGGTTTCCCTGATCATCCAAATCACGAAATTGCTAAAAAACAAATGCGCGATTTCGGTGGTATGATCTCCATTGTGTTGAAAGAAGGAAGCATTGAAAACACGTTCAAAGTAGCGTCTTCATTCAAAGTGTTTTCGTTAGCAGAATCATTGGGTGGTGTTGAATCATTGATCAACCATCCGGCAACCATGACTCATGCATCTATTCCGAAAGCAGAACGCGAACGGGTAGGAGTAGTTGATTCGTTGCTGCGTTTGAGCGTTGGTGTAGAAGATGTAGAAGATTTGATTGCAGATTTGGAACAAGCCCTTAGCTAATGCTTGATGCTTGATTTTAGATGTCGGATGAGATTTTAGAAACTGCGCGTTGCAGGGAACTTAACTTAGAGGTAAGTAAGACCCTCACTTAGGGTGATTCAATCAAACATTAAGCATCCATCATCAAAAATTATCTTTATGAAAGTCATCATCACAGGCACATCATCCGGCATCGGAAAAGCCATTGCCGAACTGTATTTGCAACTGGGAGTTTCCGTAATCGGGATAGGCAGAAGACATACCATTGAACATGGGGTGTATCAACCTGTAATCTGCGATTTAACCAATGAAGAAGCCATTCGACAACTGAAAGTGGAAGATTGGCTTTCGACGGAAGTTCTGCTCATCAACAATGCCGGTATGTTGGGAATGGTAAAACGATTGAGCGATCAGAAAGATCCGGATCTCGCTGAAGTGCTCGCCTTGAATGTAGTGGCCCCAACCTTGTTGATGCATCAATTGGCGCGTGCCTGCGGTGATACGATTCCACTAACAATCGTTAATATCAGTTCCGGAGCTGCCAAACGAGCTATTCCTTCCTGGGCAGCCTATTGTGCATCGAAAGCGGCTTTGGAAATGCTTTCCGAAACAGTTTACCTCGAAGAGCAAGAAAAAGGCAGGAAAACTAAGGTGTATTGCGTAGCTCCCGGCGTGGTAGATACGCCTATGCAAGCACAGATCAGGGCGGTTGATCAAACCGATTTTACAGCCTCGGAATCCTTTCATGAGTATTATGAAAAAGGGGAATTGGTTTCACCCCAAGTAGTTGCTCAAAAGTTAAAACGCTTGCTTGAAATGCCTTATTCGGGTGTTGTGTCTTATTCCTTACGCTCAATCGATTGAAACTAAATGGGCAGTTTTACAACCATTCGCTCAATAATTTCACCCGTTTAGCTAAAAAAAGACAATCGCTTTAACACTTTTTGTATTTTGTGTGCCTCAAACAGAAATGTTGAATGCTACGAATGATAAACTTTAGTTTTACTCCTATCAGCTTGGCTGACAATCGTCATTTGATTCAACCTTACTTCTCGAATGAGAAATGTTGTCTTCATTCCAACCATTCCTAAAACAACCATCATTTAATTAATACAGGATAAAATAAACTAGCTAGAACTGTAACAATGAAAAAACTAAAACTCTCTGTACTCGCATTTAGCCTTCTCTCCATTTCGGCTTTATTCGGGCAGCAAAACGTAAATCGTGCCAATACGCGCGATGGTGAAGATGTAGAATACTGTCACCAACACAAACGACTCAACGAGTTAATGAACAATCCTGCTTTCGCAGCACAATATCAATTAGATCAACAAGCGTTTCAGGTTTTAGAGCAACAAATGCTTGAAGATACAGAGCCACACCGCCTTGTTTACAAAATTCCGGTTGTGTTTCACGTATTGCACAATGGCGGAGTAGAAAACATCTCCCGCGATCAAATTTTGGATGCGTTGGCTATTTTGAACCGCGATTACCGTCTTCAAAATGCAGATGCAGCTACCGTT
>JBILJP010000218.1:0-8523 GCA_044377135.1 Fluviicola sp. | reverse complement strand
TCGGATCGAGGTTAAATTGTTGAAGACAACGTCTACCGGATGATTTCATCACTTTGTGATAATTGTTGACCAACTGATAACGCGTTTGAGCATACGATTCCAAGACTGTCAGTTCACGAATAACCATCACCATCGTATCTCGTCCGATCAAATCGCGGGGAGCGGCAGGCGTGTCTATTTCGTTGGAACACCTCACAGCTAAAAAGCCCACCACAATGATCAGTAAGATTTTCATCTGTTGAATGTCAATCGCATTCCTGCCTGGCGATACACACAGTCTTTTCCGTGTTCATACATCGGAATACCGTTTACAAATGTGGTTTCTATTCGGTTAGAGAAAATCGTTCCTTCCAACGGAGACCAGCCGCATTGGTAAAACAGGGATTCTTTTGTAACGGAAGTAACCGCATTCGGATTCACCAACACCAAATCGGCATAATATCCTTCGCGGATAAATCCTCTTTCTTCGAGCTGGAAACAAGTCGCAACCGCATGTGCCATTTTTTCTACCACACGAGTTCTCGGAATTTTTCCTTCTTTGCTCGCTTCCAACATGGCCAACAACGCGTGTTGAACCAACGGACCCCCCGAAGGTGCGCCAAGGTACGATTGCGATTTTTCCTCTAACGTATGCGGTGCGTGATCAGTAGCTATTACGTCAATGCGATCATCGAGCAATGCGCGCCAGATTTCGTCTTTATCTGCTTGTGTTTTCACCGCCGGATTCCACTTGATGAGTGAACCTTTTGTTTCATAATCGGCATCGGTAAACCACAAATGGTGAATACACGCTTCGGAAGTAATGCGTTTTTGCTCCAACGGAATATCGTTGCGAAACAAATGCGTTTCTTTTCCGGTGGAAATATGTAGAATGTGTAATCGCGTATTGTGCTTTTTCGCCAATTCAACTGCTCTCGAAGACGACAAATAACATGCTTCTTCATTGCGAATGAGCGGATGAGCACTCATAGGAATGTTTTCACCGTACTTGGCTTTGTACAATTCCAGGTTCGCGCGAACAGTGGCTTCATCTTCGCAATGGGTAGCAATCAACAAAGGAACTTCGGCAAACAACCGATCCAACACAGCTGTATTGTCAACCAACATGTTTCCGGTAGAAGATCCCATGAAGATTTTGACACCACATACATTTTTACCATCGGTTTTCAATACTTCATCAAGGTTGTCGTTTGACGCACCCATGAAAAACGAATAGTTGGCAAAAGCCGTTTGTTGAGCTATTTGGTATTTATCTTCGAGCAAAGTTTGCGTAAGCGCATTCGGAACGGTGTTGGGCATTTCCATGAAGGAAGTGATTCCACCTGCAACTGCAGCACGCGATTCGGAAGCAATGTTTCCTTTGTGTGTGAGTCCCGGTTCGCGGAAATGCACCTGATCATCAATACATCCCGGAAGCAACAACAAACCGGAACAATCGCGTTCTTCTACGTTTCCTTCAACAGTAAGATTTGATCCTATTTTGGCAATACGACCGTTTTCAATCAATACATCAGCAACACGCTCTGTACCTTCATTGACAAGCGTTGCCGCTTTTAATAAAATTCGTGACATCACACTTTTAGTTTACGCATCTTCCAAACACCGAATAGTGCTTCTTTGAAAATGCTGGACGACATTTTTGATTCGCCGTATTGTCTATCAATAAACGTAATCGGCACTTCAATAATTTTAAATCCTTTGCGTTTGGCGGCATACTTCATTTCGATCTGAAAAGCATAGCCTTTGAAATGAATATTATCCAAATCAATTGCTTCGAGCACTTTCGCCGAATAACACATGAATCCTGCCGTGGTATCCGAAATACCCAAAAACAAGATCAAGCGCACATATACGGAAGCGAAGTAAGAAAGCAATACTCGCCCAACCGGCCAGTTTTTTACTTTTCCACCGCGACAGTAGCGCGAACCAATGCTCAATTGCGCACCTTGTTCGGTACAAGCACTTAGCAAACGTGGCAAATCGACCGGATTATGCGAGAAATCGCAGTCCATTTCGAAAATATAATCGTATTGCTGTTTCAATGCCCATTTGAATCCGTGGATATAGGCTGTTCCCAATCCCAACTTCCCGGTACGACCTTCTAAAAAAATACGATCGGGATATTCTGATTGTTTTTCACGAATCAGATCGGCAGTGCCATCAGGAGAGTTGTCGTCGACAAACAAAATGTGAAACGATTTGTCCAAAGCCATTACGGCATCAGCCATTCGCTGAACGTTATCTCGTTCATTGTAAGTAGGAATAATGACAACAGTTCGAATCACGCGGGTTCAATTGAGCCGTAAAATTAATGATTAATCCAGTCACAGGCTTCATTTTTGACATACTTTAGTAAATCATCGGTTAAAACACCACGGCTTTTGTATTTTTGCAGTATGTCGATTGTTCGAAATATCTTCCTCATTTGCGCTTGTCTGGTGGTGATAAACGCCTCGTTTTCTCAGACTTCGCTGAATATGGAACTCTTGGATCGGTGGAATCAGGATTCACTCATCAATAACTCCACCGAAGTACGTTACAGTGATTGTTACGCCTTTGTTTGGAAGGGGAAAGAATACGCTGTTGCCGGATCAACCGAAGGAACACATGTTTTTGAGATCACTGCCAACAACACGTTTGTGCCAAAAGGATTCGTCAAAGGCCGATTTTCAAATACAGCGGTTTACCACCGCGATTATGCCACGTACCAGCATTATTTATACGCTGTTTGCGACGAAGGTGTGAGCAGTTTGCAAATCATCGACTTTCAGTACCTCCCCGACTCTATTCATTTGGCGGCAGAAGACACTACTTTATTTGGGCGGGTTCATAATCTGTTCATCGATACGCTTCAAGCCAAATTATATTCCTGCATTCACCGATCTACGACCAGCACACAAACGATCGAAGCTCCGATGAAAATATTTTCACTCAGCAATCCGCTTCAATTAACTGAATTGTGGTCGGGACCTGACGATGTGATTGAGGTACACGATTGTTATGTACGCAACGGGAAAGCCATTCTGAATTGCGGATTTGACGGCTTGCGTGTCTATGACTTCACCAATACCGCTTCACCCGATTACCTCGATTCAAAAACCTTTTACCAGGATCAAGGCTATAATCATCAGGGCTGGCTCACTCCCGACGGAAAAACCTACATTTTTGCCGACGAAACCAATGGAAAACAGGTGAAACGCTGTTCGTTTAACGGATCAACGGTCACCATCAATAGTCTTTTCGGTTACAATCACACCAACGGATCGGTACCACACAACATTATGGCGAACGATACTTTTGCCTTTATCGCTTATTACAACGAAGGATTGCGCGTGTTTGATTTGCGTTACACACCACCGCTTGAAGTGGCACATTACGATACCTATCCGGAAGAAAACGCGTTCAAAATGAATGGAAACTGGGGCATTTACAGCAACTTACCTAGTAAACGAATCTTAGCCATGGATCGTCAATACGGCTTATTTCTCCTGCAGTTTGATCAACAAGCATTAGCGGCCATTCCGAACGAAGACGCTTCATTTGTTTACCCGAATCCGCTAGGGGAAAATGGCCTGTTAACCGTTCGGCTTCCCAATCCTGTAACTGCTTTTGAATGGGAATTGGTGAATGAAGCCGGAAAAAAAGTGCTTGCGGGAAGCATACAATATCAAAATTACCTACAGTTGCAACCCATGATTGCGAGCGGCATTTACTTTTTGCGTTTACATTACCGCGATTATTTGGATGATGAGCAACAAGAAATAGTGAAAATCATTGTTTTATAATCCCAATGGACATTTATGAATGATTTCGTTACATTAAACGGAAAAGAAAATCCTTAGAAATTAACGAAGATCTATTTCCTCTTCAACGTCACTGGAAGCTCCTGCTAAAGATGAAGCCGCTGCAGCTGCAGCTGCCGGACGTGCATCCTGCACTCCAGCAATTTTCCTCCATTTAAGCATTCCCTTTTTCACTTCTTCAATCCATTCTTCCAACGATTTTAGATAATAATCTTTCGGGTCGTTGATAATTGCCTGATTCAATCCGTTTTCAAGCAATAGTTTATTCAAAATCAACATATTGGTTCGGGTGTTTCCATTTTCAAAGGCGTGCAGTCGACCCATTTTTTGAATGGTATCTGCCACAATGGCAATTTTGTCATTTTCTGAGTGATCACCACTTATTCGATGGTAATACTCATCCCAAATTTGTGTCATGACCTGTTGAATAGCTTCTGAAGTCATTCTTTTGGTAGCAATGTGAGCCATGCCTCGAACCCATTGACCATTGCCGTTATCTCGATCACGAGTAGTTCCTCTATACTCCATACCCTGAGATTCCTTAAACTTACTTATTCCATTTGCACTGGCACTTCTTGGATCTAATTCAACGTTAATGATGCCATCATCATCGCCACTTCTTTCATTTCGCCAAGGTATGGGTGATAAATGCTGTGAGGATAGATCGTGAATTCGCTTGAGTCTTTCCAAAGTCAAACGCGTCCCCAATCCTTGGTGCAACTCGTTATTGGCATCTTCCCAGCTTGTAGAATACACTTTTCCGTTTTTCGGCTGACTACCCATTGAGTTATCAGGATCGTAATAATTTTTCTTTTTTCCTTGATCTTGGTGGGCACCTCTGATCATTTCGCGCCAATTTTCGTCACCCAAAGTCATATGGGTCCGTTTCGCTCTGGCAATATCCTCCTCAGACATCCCCAATTCGTTTCGTACGGGTTGTTGGGCAATTTCATGTCCTTGTTGATGATCCTCAATCGGGGCGTCAAGTTCCTGAAGACCTAGACTCAACTCTGCCATTGCCCGCTCTGCCAATTCGGTACACAAAGCAAGATACACTTCCTGATCTCCACTATAACTCAACACCAGTTGATCGAGGTCTTCTGTTGAATAATCATCCGTATCAATCACCCGATTGTCGCCCACAGGTATTCTAACGCGTTGAATTGCTGAGTTAGACGACAATTGATGCCCTGTATTTACTGTCGTTTCAGTGGAATTCGAAGCGGAAAGCGCTCGTTCCCCCATCACATCAGCCTCTTTCTCCAATCCGGAATCGTCATTGATATTGACCTTTCCTTTTAGCTGCATTGTCGGTTTTACACGACCTTGTTTTTGCTGTACAACATGCCAGGCTTCATGAGCAAGGTGTTTTTCTTGCCCCGTTGCCAGATGGATATCTGTTCCCTGAGCATATGCATGTGCTTGTAATTGCGCCGGCTTATCCGAATTGTAATGCACTTTTACATCATCCATCGCAAAACCCGAAAGTTGTTCTATACCAGACTTTAACTGCTGGGGCATTCCGGTTTTGTTTTCCGTTATCCCAACAGAATGTTGAACTGTTGGCACACGAGAATCGGATAAATGTTGATATGCAACCAATTGGGCCACTCGGGGACTTTTATCAGCCATGTCTTGCAATGACCAACCTGCAGAAGGTTTGTAAGATTTATTGAAATCGAGTGTTTGCGCAGAATTATCGGTAACAGAACCGTTCGGTGAAAGTGGAAAATGAGCGTACATATTCAGCCATTAGTGATGCCCAAAACTAATCGAATTATTCAAAGAACTATTCCATTTAGAATCTTAAATTTACCTGGTTTTTAAACATTTCTATAACGCATTAATAAACAATTGATTAATCTATTGTAATTACCTTTTGCGTTACCACGATTGTTTAAATTATGAACAAAAAGATATGTTGAGAGTTGTTAAACTTTAATGAATGAAACTACCTAGTCTTAACGGATTACGATTCGTTAGTATTGTATTGGTTCTTCTTGGTCATTTGTCCATTCATTATGGCATTCTCACTGAAACTTCGGTTCCGGCTATTGCGGTACCTTTTGTGCGTTTGTTCACAGACGCTCAATTGGGAGTAACTATTTTCTTTGTCATTTCAGGATTCCTAATCAACACACTTCTATTAAAAGAAGAGTCACTTCACGGTCGCATTTCCTGGAAACACTTCTTCATCAGGCGATCACTCCGTATTTTTCCCGCCTATGTTACATTACTGCTGGTATATTTTATTCTAACCTGTTTTCACCATATTTACATTAGTCCCGAATCGTGGCTCACTTCATTGACCTATACCAAATACCTGAACTGGGATGCCGATTGGTATACCGCACATTTTTGGTCACTGAGCATAGAAGAGCAATTTTACTTGCTGTGGCCCTTGATTTTTCTTGCTGGAAACAAAACCCGCAAGCGTATTACTTTTCTACTCTTTCTGATTGTGCCAATTTTCAGAGTCATCGCTTTTTACGGGCATTACAGTTGGATGGACGATTTCAGCATTTTTCAGCGCATTGATGCCATCGCAATCGGTTGTTTGATTGCTTTTTATTACGAGGCACTGATAAAAGTATTGCAACATCATTGGCGTTGGTTGTGGTGGACAGCTTTTTTAACCTTGATCTTACTTCACTATCTAGCCGATGCGGTTAACGCCGTGCATTTGTGGTGGCTTATTGTTCCAACCGGAACAAGTCATGGCACGATCGCCAATTTGGCCATTGGAATACTCCTGCTGTATTCATTACAGCCCCGAAAAACGCTTTGGTTTGCCTTTTTAAATCATGCCTGGATTAATCGCATTGGGATCTATTCGTATGGCATTTATCTTTGGCAACAATTATTTTTGTATCATTCCAATCATTGGTACAACAAGTTACCCTATAACCTGCTCTTACTGGCAGGTTGCGTATTGGTTTCGTATCACTTGATAGAACGACCGTTTATGCGCTTAAAAAGCCGTTATCAACATACATCATTATGAAAACCAGGTTGCTATTCTTATTATCCTTCATCTGCTGCACACTAACTGCTTGCGGCGATAGCACCATTACCTCCGAATACGATACCGTAAAAGCTAAAAAGATCATTCTTGAGGGAGAAGACGGCAAGGAGTATGAAATTACGGTTGACCGGGATGGTGAGGTGAAGACGAAGGAGGTTCGTTGAACACACATCAAGTATAATGATTCTGGTTAATGAAGCAATCGTTTTAAAAATCTCTTATCAATTCCTGGATTCGCGGATTCGACTTGCCGTAACTCACAATTCGAACGTCTAACGGAGTATTTCTAAATTTTTCCAATGCTTTTGTCAATGATTCGGTGATCCAATAAAAACTGTTTCCGAATGCGCCTCCGCCTACCAAAGTTAGATAGACCTTATTGCAGTTAGTTTTTTCAAGATTCAATAACGCGGCATACAACGTAGCTTCATAAGTAGCTTCCAATATCAATCGTGCAAAATCTTCCCAATACGTTGGCGATACATGTGAATAAGCAACTGGTAGCGCCGAACAAAATGCCTGAGAAACCAATTGATTGTTTTCAGAAAAAGTGACTTCCGTATTCCATTGCAGACCGATTTTAAGTTTACCTTTCAGTGCTTCTCGTTCCGATTCGCTGAGTGAACTTAAGTGAGCATTGATCGTCAACAATCCGGCTTGAGTTGCCAAAGCATAACCATTGCGCATGACCCAAAGTTGCAATTCATCGTTATTCAACTCTTTTCCGATGAGTTCCAAACAATCAAATTGATTATCGAAAGACTGACCAATTCTTCCATTAACCGGCGCGAAATAGTTTCTATAAATGGTTCCTGCTCCACAAGCTATCGCGCAAGCTGGGCCCTGGGTATAGTCATTTTCATAAATATCAATTCCACGTTCGGGTGTAACTTCAGGCCCTACCATTTCCAGCAAATTGAATTGAGAGGCTACCTGAAACAATGCGTTTTCATTTTCGGGATCAGCGTGCAGCAACTGGACATCTCTTATAACTTCGGTAATGCCGATTGCATCCTTGAAAACTTCTATTGGCCAAGTCAATTCTTTCAATTCATCCAATGTCGGTGTTTCTAATTCCCCGAATTGAAATCTTTTGCCATTTACTTTTGAAATAAGATGGGAACCATCAATAAACAAATTTTCCCGCACGTTTTCCGGTGATTCTTCGTTAAATCCAGTAAGTTTTTTGAACCACATGTGTTTTTGATGATTGGTAAGTTCTTTCTGATTTTGCAAAGCAATATAATCAGAATCGAAGTAAAACTAAAAAACTGTTTTAACTCAAAATTTACCCCAACTGATCAACCTCTTTCACCGCCTCCTGAATCAAATCAAACTCAAAACCTTTGCTCATGAGGTAACGTTGCAGTTTCGCACGTTTTTTCCAGGGGTCGGTTTCGCGAGTGAGATCGCGGAGTTTTTTGGTGGTTTCTTTGAGTAGAATGGCGTAGTATTCGTCACCATCGATGGTTTTTAGGCTTCGCTGAATGGAAACTTCGCTGACGAATTTTTGTTTGAGTCCTTGTTTGATCTTGAGTCGACCCCAATGTTTGATGCGCAACTTGCCCGAAACGAATGCTTCGGCAAAACGCTCTTCATCCAGAAAGCGGTTACTGATCAAATGCGCCATGAGGCGATCTTTCTGATCTTCGTCCATGCCCCATGAGCGCAGTTTGTTCACTACCTCATAATGGC
>JBILJP010000216.1:0-8528 GCA_044377135.1 Fluviicola sp. | reverse complement strand
TTCGATTGCTGATTGCCTGCCAGTTTTTCAATTTTGAGCGTTCCAACCCCGGGAATAACGTATTGTGGCGTTGTGTAGGCACATCCCGGAACCGATAATTGAGCTTCGTCGCCAACCACACAAATTTTCTTGCCCCCCAAAGTCGTTTTTCCGGTTGCTTTCATTATTCCGGGCTGCACAACCACTATTGCCGCACCAAATGCAGGAATAAACAGTACTTTGTCGCCTTCTTGAATAAGAAAATCGTTCATAATCGTTGGTTACTTTTCTCGTTAAATGGAAGCTTCGTTGAGGTAGAACGGATACACCAGATTGTAGCGCGTATTGGTAGTGCGAATCATGTAATCGATTGAAATCATGACCAATCCGTCGGTGGAATCACTCACGGAAACATCTACATTCTGCACCTCAACCCGCGATTCGTTGTTGAGAATGGAATCTTCGATCATGCGCTGAATACCGTTGACCATTCCCTGGTCGGATTCTTCAAACATAAAGCGATTGAGATCACTTCCGTAGGCCGAAAACAACGAGCGTTCACCCAAGGTAGTTGAAAGCAGAATGGTCAAACTTTGCAAAATATCCTGCTCATCCGACACCATTTCCACTTCTGCCCCATTGGCGAAAAATGCCGGTGGAAATCCCCAGCCCTTTCCTAAAAACGCATCTTTTTTGTCCATAACGCTATCGTGTTATCCTCGTTCAACTTCTCTTTAATTTTCGGTGTGCACCATTTCCGCATCTTCTTGTTCGGAAATGATTTGACCATTAGATCGTGGACTGGTACTCAGTTGTTCCTGCGCCTGGGCATGAATTTTACCGATCAATTCGTAGACTTGCAAGTAAGGCAGGTGCCCCAATGCTTCTATGATTTTATTGACTTCAGCTACTGATAATTGTAATTTTAAATCGTTCATACTTCCCATTTTTATCGGTTATTATTAAATCACTTCTACTTGTTTTCCTGAGATTTCAACCTTCTTACCGGCGGTTATCTTCACATTTCCTTTGCTGGCATTTAGCACAAAATCTTTGCTACTGTCTATTTTCACACCGTCTTTGCTCAACAGTATCTTGTTTTTGTTGGCATCGGTGAGTTCCATCGTTTTTTTGTCGTCGTCGATCACGATACTCTGTTTACCTGGCGTGAGTAAAGTCATGATCTTTTTCTCATCGTCGAAGGTGATTTTTAAGCCCTTTTTGCTGGTGAATCCTTTTAGCGGATTTTTATCGGCGGGTTTGATAGAAGGTACGTTTACCGAACTGTAGAGTGATCCTAGAATAACCGGTTGTCGCGGATCGTCGTTGAAAAATCCCAAGATCACCTCATCGCCCGTTTCGGGAAAAAAGAAAGCTCCATGTTCTTTACCGGCATCCATTGAGCCCAAGCGCGCCCAAACGATATTGGTTTTACTTTCTATGGAAGGAATGCGCACTTTCACCCGGAATTCTTTCTCAGGATCGGCTTCAAATTTTTCCACAATTCCTATTTGCAAGCCGTTCACTCCGGGCAACAATCCTGCTGCGGGTGTTTCGTTCACTTTATATAAACTGCTGAATCGCTCGGCAGAAATACCGAATTGGATGTCGGTATACCACCCTTCGCCCGTCACTTCATGATGAATGCCCGTGATGATTGTTTTACCCGAAAAGAGCTTCGACATGCCTTCCAGCGCAATCAAATCACCAACCAGTAATTCGGCTGTTCCGGGAATGCGCATGCTTCCTTTGAGAATGGAAAGCCTGTTTTTGAGCATGGTTGCATCTGCCCAGGCTTGCGCTTCGCCTGTACTGAGCGATGCACCGCCAATCAGTAATTCTTCGCTGTTGCCCATTGCGGTATTGACAGACGAAGCATTGAGTGCGGCTTGGCTCAACTTAAATGCTTTAGCAGCAACAGGAGCGCTTAATTTTTGTGTTTTAATATCGTAAGCACTGCTTTTAATGGCACTGCGTTGGTTGCGTGTATCTGATTCAATATCGAAACGGTAAATTTCATCGATACCGAATTTGAAGGTTTTTTTGGCAGTTCCGCTTAAAACGGGAACTTTTGCAGAAAGAACACCATCTGCAGCTGTTACCAACATTCCGTTGGCTTCGGCTCTGCACAGCAAGAAATCCCAATCGGAAGCATGGTATTGCACCAAACGCTTGTGGGTTACTTTTGTGGCATCCACCACTCCTTTTTTCAATTTTGCGGTTGTGATCAGTTTTCCGATGACATCGGTATCTTTCATTTCTTCGAAAACGGCACTTTTGCGAGCTGCGGTCATTTTCACTGCGGCATCACTCAGTTCAATCTGCAACAGGCACGCTTCAGCAGTCATGCGCAAACTTTGACCGAGCACAACACCTTTAAAGACCGTTTGAGCTTTTTCGTTTTTTCCTTCGTAGCGTAGTTTGATCTCAATTTCTTTACCTGCTTCGAAGAAATTGCTGTCGCTGAGCGGAAATTCCTTTTTCTCGGGCTTTCCATCCACATAAATCAATTCGGCAACAGGAACACGATTGCATTCGCGCAAAATATCAATGGAAATGATATCAAACTCGGGTTTGATCAATTTACCACCTTTTAATACGCTCACTGTTACTACGCCCATTGCTAAAGATTATTGAAGTATTGGTGGAAAAAACAATTCGGTTCCGGCAGGCAGATCACGGAATTTATTGAGCTTATTCGCCTTGGCAACCTGGATATAATAATTGGGCGAACCATAAATTTCTTCGCACATCAATGGCAAGGTATCGTGCGCTTGCACAATGCGCCAATGCGTTAAATCGGGTGAGTTTTTGTTCTCTTTTTTAAGGCGTTGCTTGTTGTCGATGTCGCTTACAAAAACAGTATTTAACTCGGCTCTGAGCGGAATTCCGCTGTTATCGAAAACGGTATAGTTGACGGTAACACTTTTAAGTCGACACTTAAAATTCAGTTTTCCCCACGCTACGATGAGAAATTTCGGTTCGTGGATTTTTCCATCCATGTAGGATGTTTTTTGCAGAAAGTCTTCTACTTTTTTGTAAACATCCATCTTGCCACCCAACAGATTGGTAATTCCGTAGGTTGAAACCCCGGTACCGTCGATGATGAGTTTCAACGACAAGTCGGAAGGTTTGCTCATGGCATACTTCGCTTCGCGCCCGCTACTATTTACCGCTTGCGTTTTCTGGAACACGTTTTCATACGATTGCGAATACGATTCGGGGTTAAACATTACTTCAAACGTTTCTCCCGGACGTCCACTGCGCGCTCTATCGGTGAAGACCTGAATCTTCAGTTTTTCGAGTTTAAATAAATTCAATAATCCCACAATCAGCGTTTATTGGTTCGTCGAATAATCTTTAATACTTGTTCCACGCATTCCTGCACAATTTTGTCTTTGTCTACAGACGATTGTTCCCCCGATTCGTCTTTCGACCCGTTGGTGATCACCGCTTTCACAATCATTTCTCTTATTTCTACCGCCATCTTCTTACAATTTAATTGCCTGATAACGCGTGTATGCCAGTTCGAGTTTGTCGATAGCTACGCTGTTGGACGAAGCATCCAAATCTGAAGTAGACCATTTTACCGGATACGCTTTTGTAAAAAACCAGCCGGCCACAGGAATACTGTTTTCATTGAACAGTGTCACCAACACGTTGGAAGGAGCAAATTTGAATAACGAAAACGCCACGTTAAACTCAATATTCAAGGGCGATCCCACAATCAATCCGCGCTCAAGCACCAGGTTGTTGTAGCTTATTTTTTTCGGAATCCGGTGCGAATACAAATTCTCTCCTCCTTCCTGAATGGTATCAAGGCTAATTTCGGCGCCCAAACCAGACACTTTTTGAAACCGGATATCAATCGGATTGGGAATAATACCGCCCGCAAAAAAGAAAACACCAAAGCGGTGCACCAATGGCGGATCCATGTTCAATATATTGGTCAATGACATAATTCTAGTAGTATTCTATTGTTAAATCCTGAGCAACTACCTGCAATTGCTCAATCGCTACATCATTACTGCCGGCATTAAAAGAAGGCGCTTCCAATTTCAGCGGAAATGCTTTTCGTACTTTCCAGCGCACCAAGGCTATTCCCTTTGGATCACACAAATCGATGAATAAATCTTTCTTGGATTTATCGTTCATCCAACCGTACAATTCTTTGTGCTTCGACAACACACCGCGCTTAAAAGTGATGGAAACTTCTTTGGGTTGAGCGCGAATAATGTTCATGCCGTTGAGGTACGAAAAACCGTCTTTATAGATCACTTTTTCGTATTCCATATTCAACCCCGAAACTTCTGAAAAGGCCATCACATCTGTGCCTACCGTTACTTTATAATTGTAAACCGGAAGCGGATACGTTGTTGCCTGCTGTTTTTTATCAAGTGCCATGTGTTGCTTCTCTGATTAGCCCAAAATCGGTTTCAACCGAAACAAATCGGAAAGATGCACAGGACGCGCTAACGATCATGGTCAACGCGTCCCGGCAATCCGTAGTTGTATCGTTCTTATCCTTCGCTCATTTCCATGCGCGTTGCCATTAATTCCATGGTTTCAATCGCTACCTCATTGGTATTCGCGTTAAAACTCGGAGCAGACAACTTTACAGGAAACGCATCGATCACTTTCCAGCGAATCACAGACTCACCTTTTTCATCGCATAAATGAACAGTGATGTCTTTCTTTTCAACGCGATTGAGTTCTGTGCTTTGAATCCAGTTATACAACACCGGAACACTTTTAGCAACCACCAATCCTTTTTTCATGGTAATGGTAAGCGGTTTAGGGTTTCCGGGCATGTACATTCTATTCGGTCCGGCTATACCTGAAGCAACCTGACTTTCTTTATACGTAATGGCTTCCAGGGAAATTTCCAAGCCTGATATTTCTGAGAAAGCTACGGTGTCTGAGCCAATATCGACTCTATAATTATATACCGGTAACGGATAATCCGTTTTGATCTGGTCTTTTGCAATTGCCATAATGCTAGTTATTTATCGTTTAAAAAATGAGTTAATTAGGCTTCCTGAAGTTTGTGAGAGAAGCGTAGGATGATGAATTCTGCCGGACGCACAGCTGCAATTCCGATCTCGATAATCATACGACCTTCCAGGATATCTTGTGTAGTCATTGTTTTACCAAGTCCTACGTGCACAAAATATGCGGCTTCAGGTTTTGAACCTGCCAATGCACCTTGTTGCCACAAACCGTATAAATAACTATCCAACATGCCTTTTACTTTCAACCAGGTAGAAGCATCATTGGGTTCGAAAACGGCAAATGAAGAAGCTTTTTTACTTGATTCTTCAATCATATTAAACAAACGACGCACAGGAACATAACGCCATTCATTGTCGTTTCCGGCCAAGGTACGCGCGCCCCAAATCAAGGTGCCTTTGCCCACAAACGAACGAATGGCATTGATTGATTTACCGCTGTTGGCATCCACGTTCAAATCTTCTTGCTCTTTAGCAGAAATTTTGATCACCGGATTTACCACACTGTTGATGGATACGTTTGCCGGTGCTTTCCAAACTCCTCTGGTGCGGTCAACAGAAGCATAAACTCCGGCAACTGCAGGTGAAGGAGGCAACACAATACGCATTTTGGCCAATTCCGTTTTAATGGCATTGTACAACGTGGTATTGGAATTGCGGATATCTTCCAACGTTTGGTTAGAAGAACCGCCAGCTCCACTTGTGGATGTCAAAGCTGTTTCTGCCAATACGGCTTGTTTTTTGGTTTCATCCAAAATGGTAATTGTAAAACCTGAAGCAGCTGCTTCGGTCCAGGCAGCCCAAGCATCACCAATTGCTTTTCCTGAATTATCGCCTGTAGAGGCAGGAACATTGATGGTGAGTTTATTGGTTGTGCTTTTAACAAATGTAACCGGTGTGGTTTTAGAACCTACGATCACTTCAACTGTTGGTGTAGCATCGGTGTTACTAGTGAAACCAACTTTCATCACATCGTTTTGGTAAGCATAGGTTTTTGCGACAGCTGCCGATTGTCCTTTTACAATTACTGCTTTCTCCGAATATTGATAAACGATTGATGTTTGTAAAAACGGATAATAAGCCGCACCGTATTTCAGGTTATTATTGACCGTATTGCGCATATCAGCTATGCCTGTGGTGGTATTTGTTACATCAAAAATGCAAAAACGGTCTTTCAACTTTTCGCATTGATTCAAAGCTTGTTGGCACAGATCGTAATAATCCTGATTACTCAACGTAGTGGCCTCTGATAACAAGATCAAAGTCGGTTCGTCCTCTTTCTCCAAGGCTGTCAATCCTTTTTCGAAATCAGTTTTAACTTTTGCTTTGTAAGCACCTAAACTCACAATGTAGCAAGTTCCTCCACCGTTTTTGAAGTAGTGGTCAAGTGCATAATACAAGCGATGCTGCTGATCTGCAGGATCTTTGTCTACCGAAACTGTACCTTTAGATGAATCATACGTTGCTGTAAAGGCCAAATTGTCTTGATCTCCGAAATAAGACTTGTAATCCAACAATGTGCTGATACGAGTCGGAACCAACGTTAAGTCTTCACCGTCCGGGCCAATTGCTTTTCCAGTGTATCCCAAAAAGGCTGGAATTGCCGTAGATACCTCCGCTACGGAAGGGGGCAGCGTGGGAATCTCTTCGATGTACACATCAGGAGTTTTGTAAGTCGTCGCCATAAGTTTTAAATTAAATTGTTTGTATTAAAGGTTACTGTTATTGCCATTGTTTTCATTATTCAAGTGAATTGGTTCTTTGATGATTATTTCTTCTACCTGGTAGTAATCCTGTTCTGATAAATCATCGTGGAATACCAGCAAGTTTACTTTATACACAACCGAAGGATGGTAATTGGTGCGCAGGGCATTCCACAACTCATTTTGCTGATTAATGGGCAGTGTAATGAGTTCCATACGCAAGCGATCTATTTCCGGATTGAGTGTTGGTGTGTTTTCGTGGTCGAATACCGGAGTATTCTGAAAGCATTTGATGATGAGTGATAAAAATTTGAGCGATTGTTCGTAATTGCTGAATTTGGAAACGAACAAAATGAGCATATTGATACGTATGGAAGGATTGATATCCGTGCGTTTGCCGTTGCGAAGCGATCCTTCGTAACGATCATTCATGCGCAAAATCTTCTCTTCTTCTATGTTAACCAGAATGGGGGTTACTTTATTCACCGGAATCACCAACGGATCTATCTTTTCACCTTCAAGAAACGCTACGTATTCCTGAAAACCATTTCCACCACCATTGTTTTCAATGTAGTTATTGAAGAAACTATTTAACTTGTTTTTAATGAGAACGAATACTTCGTCAAACATATTAATAGTGGTGTTAAATGATCGCCAAAACGACCGTTGTTATTCAATGAATGTGGCGAGCCAAACCTGGCCCGGTAATGCAACTCTAAAAGCGATGAACGGTTTGCTACAGCAAAACGAACCCCGGTTTTAGTTTATAAAAAAGTACGAATTAACAAGTATTGGTTATGAACAGTGAAAAATGTTAACTAGTGGTGCTCCTTCGATTAAAAAGTAGCTCGACAAAAATAGAAATTGATTTGATATCGCAATCTTATTCTGTGTGAATATTTAATTAAATCACAAAAAAAGCGTTTTACCTAGAGTAAAAAACACAAAAAACAGCATAAATCAACAGCTTACCATTTTAGCCAATCCACTAACAATACAGTGTCTTTTTTTTCGGTAACAACCCAGTATGCTTTATCAGGCGAAATGGAAGCTGTTACCACCATGTTTCGAAAATCATCTTTCGGATCAACTGAAGCCTCACGCATTAAGATAAAACGAGCTTCAAGATGAGATGCGGCAAAGCGTCCGTCCCACACCTCTTTACCACACAGAAACGGCAATTTACTTTTTCTGATTTGGGTTAAATACGGTTGAATTGCTTTGGAATCATCGGCTGTAGAAGATCCTGATTGAGATTGAACAGATTCCATCGTTTTTTCGTGTCGTTTACTTTCTTCTTCCGAAATAGTTCGCAAGCGGATAAACGCAAAATCATCGTGAAGCAGGTGCTCTTCAAAATGGTCGATCTTAATTTCATAATACGAATCGTGGTACTGAAACGTGCCGGTCTCACCTTCCCCCAACGATTCATCGAAAAAATAAATACCAAGCCCATTGATCATGCCCTGTACCGAAATGGTGCCGGCTCCTCCTGTAATATCGCTTACGCTTAGCGTTACCTCGCCTTCATCACCCGGAATCACCAAACTTCCGCGTTGGGTAATTTTAAGCAAGGCGTTTTCTTCAATTTCCAAACCACTTTTGGAACAGGAAGTCACGAAAAAGACAGCAATAAAAAAGATGAAAGCAGTGATACGGAAATGCATGGTTTTATTCTATTGATTGAGGTGCAATATAATAAAATTGATTGGTCTCAAAAACACAACTCTATTCTCTTACTTTTTTCTTGATAAAAAAGTAAGCAAAAAATCAAGGCTGTAAGTTCCAATCTTGAGAACTACGGCTTGTTATGCTACCTCAACCCAACTCGCTAAAC
>JBILJP010000215.1:0-8573 GCA_044377135.1 Fluviicola sp. | reverse complement strand
GGCGCAAGGTTTATGGCGTTGGTATCATTCAGATGGTTCTTTGTTCGGATTAGGAAATTACGAAAATGGTCAACGCAACGGGAGATGGCTCGAAGGAGATTTATCGCAACTCAATTTCTTGGGTGAATATTGCTTAGATCCTGATAACAACAACTACACAAACTTGCTCAAAGACTTAGCAGTGACAGTCATTTACTACGAAAATGGAAAGGTTACGGATGTTCAGAATCATCAGTTTCGCAGAACGAAATAATGTTGAATTTTAAATGCTTAATGTTGAATGAAATGGATTTCCCATTAAAAATTCAACATTAAGCATTCAACATTAAGTCAGCGGTTCCCTAAATGTTCTCACAGGATTGCCGCGTTCGAGTTGATGGTGTTCTAACCACTGCGTTTGTTGTTGCGCAATCAGTTGTTCTACCTCCCACCCTTCAATCTTAGCGCGTAAGCGTTCCAAACACAACTTTTTGTTTTGCAACTGCGAGCGCGAATCCATTGCAACGACCTGTATGCCCGAAGGCAGGTGTTTTCCGCGAACAGCCGTTTCTACTTTGTTCACGTTTTGTCCACCCGGACCACTACCACGCATGGTTTCAAACACCACATCGTTTGGGTTCCAACGTATTTTTTCCGGTAATTGAAACACTTCAACACCTACAAACCAGTTTTTGCGTTTGTGAAACTTCCGATACGGACTTTGAGCCACCCACTGAACTGTTCCCTGCCACGAAGCTAGGAAATCCTCCAATGAATTGCCTTCCATCAGCAAAACGGTAGATAACAATGTGCCTTTCACATCGCCCGGAATGCCGGTGAGTACTTCCACCGAAATACCCACCTTTTTGGCTTCCTTCATCAATACAGCCTGCACTTTCGCTACCACACGGGCACATTCCACAGGACCTTTACCCGACGTTAGTTGTACGATTCTCTTTTCCATAACCGTCATTCTTTGTGCATGCGCACGATTTTCGGGTAAAATTTCCCATGGATATCGATCAGTTCGCCTTGTGCGGCAATCACCTGTTCGATGTCTTTGTAGGCATTCGGGTTTTCTTCCACGCTTCCGCCAATGAGTTTCACTCCGGCTGTTGAAAGCATTTTCTTGAGTGCCGAACTTGTCATTTGCGAACGTGCTTTTTGACGACTCATCGCCCGACCCGCTCCATGCGAAGCCGAATTCAAGGACAACGGAGCGCCTTTACCACGAACCAAATACGCGGGTGCGGTCATGCTTCCAGGAATAATTCCCCACGTGCCTTTATGCGCAGGAGTAGCTCCTTTGCGGTGCACAATCACTTCACTGCCGTCGGCCAATTGTTCTTTCCACGCAAAATTGTGGTGATTGTCAATTGTTACCAATGGCTTCACGCCCAACTCTTTCATCAAGTTGATGTGAATGCGTTCGTGGCAAGCTTTGGCGTAATCGCCGGCGAGGTTCATACTCAACCAATACTCCTGACCTGCTTCCGACTGCAAATCGAGCCAGGCCAATCTCTGCGCTTGCGCCGGAAGTTTGCATCCGTTCATGGCAATACGCGTGTAATGCTGTGCCACGTTTGCACCGAGTCCGCGACTGCCCGAGTGCGACAAAATAGCCGCATAACTTCCCGCAGGCAAACCGAGGTCGTTGTCGACAAACAATTCGATGCTTCCGAACTCCACAAAGTGGTTGCCACCACCCGACGAGCCCAATTGTCGCACCGCTTTTCCGTGCAGCTGACGCAACAAGCTCGTCGCCTGAAAACGCTTATCGTCTAAAATGGCGTGTTCCTGCTGAAAATCGAGTTGACCATCCATGCCGAAATGCGTTTTGTTTTTCAACGCCATTTTGAGCTGGTAATCGTAGCGTTTCAAAAACGCCTCGTTTTCATCCAGGATTGTCAACGCCATGCGGCAACCGATATCAACGCCCACTCCGTATGGAATAACCGCATTTGTAGTTGCCAACACACCACCGATAGGCATTCCGTAACCGTGATGTGCATCGGGCATGAGCGCTCCTTGCACTGCAATTGGCAACGACATAGACAGTTCCATTTGTTGCTTGGCACCGTGTTCGATTGTTTTTCCGCCGTAGATTTTCAACTGTCCGGTTTGTTCGAGCAATTGAAAAGTTTGAAACTGCAACGGTTTTACTGCGTCCGAAAAAACGTTCGCAATTTTCCCGAGCACCTCATCGTTGAGGAATGCTTCGGGAGTTGTTCTTATTTCTTGTAAAAGAGCGAGAATTTCGGCTTTACCATGGTGCTTGAAATGGCGATTGATCGTTGTGATCGCCAAGCTGCGCGCCTGATCATTGTTATAGCCGATTTTACTCAGTTCTTTGGTTTTTAAATTTCCCATTTTGTTGTTCTATGTAGGCAAGCCTATTGAAATTGGTGCATCGATCGTTTAGTATCGTATTGGGATCATGGATGAAGTCAGAGCAGATGCGGTGCAACGACTTGCGGAATCCCGGGTTGGAGACCATCATAATTGAAAAGTTTTTGATGAAAATTCAGTTTTTCAGGATGAAATTTGGGAATTCGAGTGTTCGTAATATTGCGAACATTAAAATTCCCGAATTCGCCAAAATTGTTCTGAAAAAACTCGCCTGAAATAAAAAAATAGACTGTGATAATCACGTGTTATCACCCAATCGAGCGAACCGCCGGAACGCACGAGAACCCCTTGTCAGTTGAAACTGAAAGCGACGATTAAAAACAATAGGTATTGAAAAGAAACGAAGGCCTGTTCAGGCTTCAGCTACAAAGGGATGATATGTCAGTTCGTTCCATCATGATTCCTTAATTTTTTGAGTGAGACATTAAGGATTGTGTTGCAAAAGTAGGTGATTATTTTTGAAACAAACAAATCAGATTATTTTTTCTTGAATTTTAGGTGGCGTTTGGTGAGTTTCAATAGCTGTTTTGATTTGCTTAGTTCTTTTCCTGTCGAAAGGAGATAATTACCCGGATGATGATGTAAAATAAAGATCATTGAAAAAACTAACAATAGCAACCGCAATCATGATTTTTTTCTTCGTTTAATCTTCTTAGCAAATTCCCTCACTTCAATCTCTTCTAATCTTTCTCTTTTTTTATCAATTCTTAGTGAAATCCAAACGCGAATAGCTATGTATCCTACAAACAACAGAAAAACTACTACAATTATCCAAGATGCTGGACCAACACTACTGTAATTGTCCCTTGCAGCACCTCTTGAAGGATAACCTGAATTAAAATCACCCATGAACAAAACTTCATAAAACAAAGTAAGTAAAAACGACTCAAGAATTATTTTTTCTTGAATTTTAGGTGGCGTTTGGTGAGTTCCGCAATGCGTTTTCGGCGACTTATTTCCTCGTCTTTCTCTTTTTGAGAAGAAATGACAACACGAATTACAATATAGATCAATAAAGCCAGAAAAACGGCAGAGATGTAAAATGCTAAATCTCCGTTTACATTACTCACACTGCTATGCGGATACAGGTATTTAGATCCCCCAGCTCTCATTCCGGGAACGAGTATGAGCGAATGATCGGTAACAAATTGTAATGAAATATCCATTTATAACTCAACGTTAGATAGACTACAAATAAACCTATAAGGATAATACTGTCTACTTATTTCGATTGTTTTCTTCCAGAAAAAGAATAAATTTCGCTGTAAGATCAAACCAGTCTGAACTGTACGTGTCCATTGGTTCGAATACGATCGTTTTCTCAGGATGTAATTTACAAAATGCCTCAAATTGAGCTTCAAAAGAAGAAACAATCAACTCACCAAACTCTTTACTTTTTTCAACGAATAAGCGATTTGTTTCTAACTCATACGCTTGGATTTCACGAGTCTTTTTTCCGAATGCTAACGTGTCGCGATCATCATAAGTCGGTTGAGGACCAAAACAAGAACTCGGTGGAAACAGTGCATCGAGTTCTTCATCAAGCTCTTTCAATTTCAACTCTTGTTGTTTTAACAGGAATTCAAACTCGTTAAGCAATGAATCCCGCAATGGGAAATGCACAAACGCGCTATCACGATCCACATGCCATACAATTGGCTCTTGCGTGTTTCCATACACAGAAAAGAACAACAAAAAACCCAACAACTTTAAGCGAAAACAAATCATATACTTCGCTTCTTTTGGAAAAGTGTCTTGAATATCGATGGAGGAACATATCCAACATCAAGCATCCAACATTACTTCACAAAAACCGCCCCCGACAACGCTCCAAAGATCCCATACCCGTTTTCGATATTCGTAAAGACTTTCACCGGCTCTGAAAAGAAATCATTGGCCGCATATTCTGCTTTTTTGGTCGACACCAGATACTTGTAAGTCGCTTCTGTGCAACGATACAAGGTGAATTTGTAATGATCATCCGGATCTGGAATATTATAGTTTTTTGGAAAACGAACTTCTAATGTTTTTTGGGAACCGTCGAATAGTTCATCCGTGAAAAACAACTGAGGATAAAAACTTTCACCATCGCCAAAATCGGAAGCTGAAAGTTCATCCATCGACTGGTCGTTTGAACCTACAGGTTGACTCAAATATTCCAAACCGCTTACTGTATTGATAATGGATAATTTGAGAATATAAAAATCTTTTCCGGAAGGATCGTTCCACTTCAAATCCGCTTTCATGAACGTTTGTCCGGATGATGAATAACTACTGGTATCAACAGATAAAATTGGTGTTGAAGTCAATACGGTCATAGACGATGTTACCGATTCAAATCCGGAATAGGTGGCTGAAATGGTATACGAATTACCTGCTAAAGCCGTGGTCGGAAAAACATAAAATCCATTGGCATCCGGCACGGTTTGGGAATAGGTTTGACCGCTGGTTTGATTGACCAATGTGATCACAGCACCACTCGTTATGGTAAAATCGCCATTGCTCGACGCCAGAAAAAACTGGCTTTTCGATAACTCTACCTTAATGGCCGAATCTTTTTCCGCAATGCAATTCAATACCAAAACGGGGTCTCCGTTGTCGCCTTTGTACTCAATTTCTTTGGTGCACGAAGCCATTGCCAGCAACGCCAACGTAACGATTAAAAATGTGAACTTATTCATTGGTTTCGTTGTTTTTAGTCTCTTTATTTTTCTTTACTTCATCAAAATCGATCTTGAATTTCCAACTGATGGAAGGAATGATTGGGAAAAGCGATACTTGTTTTAACTTATTGGTTCCGTTGTTCCCAGATTCGGTGTAGAGGTAAAAGGCATTCTTACGGTTGTAGACATTGTAGACCGATAGCGACAATACCGTTTCGCCCCATTTCACTTTTTTGGTGCGGTTAAAACCGATATCCATTCGGTGATAAGCCGGCATGCGGTAGTCGTTTACCGAATTGAATAACCCAACACTTGATGAGCCGAAAGCACTGGTGATCGGGTTGGTAGCTACATCGATAAACTGAGTAGGAAGCGTTACCGCATTTCCGGTTCCGTAAACAAATACTACGCCGCAATCCCACTTCTCATTGATATCGTAACTGAAAGCAACACTTACATCATGCCGACGGTCATATTTGTAGAAAAAGCGCTCTCCACCGTTGATTCCGTCAAACTGACGTTCGGCCCAACTGAGTGTATAACCCAACCAGCCTGAGAAACGACCTTTGCGTTTTTCAACAAACACTTCTCCACCATAAGCCCAACCCTGACCAGCTTCTACTTTCGATTGCCAATCGGTGGCCGAACCCAAAAATCCTGCGCCTTCTTTGTACTGAATAATGTTGTTCATCTTTTTGTAATACGCCTCTACCACAATGTTGTATTGTTTCAAAAATTCGTGGTTGTAACCAATACTTACCTGGTCGGCAATAACAGGTGCAATTTTTTCAGTAGCCGGCACCCACAAATCGGTTGGTAAACCAATGCCGGTGTTCGACAACAAATGCAGGTATTGCGCTGTGCGTGCATACGTCAGTTTCAAACTTGAGTGATCCGTAAGCATATAATTGGCCGAAAAACGCGGTTGCAACTGAGCATAGTTTTTATCGCCCACCAAAAACACGCTGAAGTGCAAACCATAATTGATTTTCAAACGATTGGTGATGATCTGATCGTTTTCTGCATACATAAACATTTCGTGCGCATATTGATTATACGAACCGAAGGTTGTATCAATAGCGTTGTTTTGCTCATCTGAATTGAAACGGTTCACTCCCGGTTTAAAGGTGTGATACGTATCTCCCACCCCAAATTTTACATTGTGATTGGGGTTTGGAATAAACGTAAAATCCGATTTAACAGCCCAGTCGTTGATGCCGGAAGTATATTTGAATCCTGCGGAAGTGGTCTGATCTGGTCCGTCGCCTGTTTTTGTTTGCGTAAAATCAAACCCGATATTAAACTTGTACTGCGAATAGGTCAAGGTAGTATTGGCAAACAATTTAGGGTGAATGCGGTAATTCCAGCGAATCGCGGCAATGGCATTCCCCCATTTTAGTTGACTCTCATCGCGTTCGGAAATTTGTTCATTACCGTTGTTATAGTCGTTTTTTCCTTTGAAATACGCTTTGTCTTTTCCGAAATAAGAGCTGATATACAGGTGATGTTTTTCGTTGATTTTGTGGTGAATTTTGGCGTTCAAATCATAGAAAAAATACCCGCCACGCTGTTCCTTTTCCTGAAATGGCAGGGTCAATAAATCAATATAAGTACGTCGTGCGCTGAACGCAAATGCGGTTTTGTCTTTGAAAATTGGTCCTTCCACCAAAATACGGCTGGCGATCAATCCTACCGAACCTTCAACATTGTATTTTTTGGTGTTTCCTTCTTTCATACGCATATCGAGCACCGAAGAAACACGTCCGCCGTATCGTGCCGGGAAACCACCTTTTATAAGTGTTACTTGCGATAACGCGTCGGAATTAAACACCGAGAAAAATCCGAATAAATGCGAAGCATTGTAAATCGGGACACCATCCAGCAAAATCAGGTTTTGGTCGGGACCTCCACCCCGCACATACAAACCACTCGAACCTTCACCACCCGATTTTACACCGGGCAACAATTGCACAATTTTGATGACATCTTTTTCTCCGAGCAGTACCGGCAATTTATCCAGTTTATCCATCTGCAATTCAATGGTTCCGGAATTTGTACTTTCAACGTTGCGCTGTCCGTCGCGGGCATTGATCTCAACTTCTTCTAGGTCTTTGGCTTCTGAAAGCGCTACATTCAATTCATTGGAGCCTTTTTGCACTGCAAAAAACCGTGGAGTCAAGCCAAACGAAGTGACTTTCAACACCACTTCTTCGTCGGGAACAGTAATACTGAAAAAACCATATTCGTTGGTAACGGCTCCCAATCGGTGTACTGTGTCATAAATAGTGGCTCCGATCAATTTTTCTCCGGTTTCTTCTTCAGAGATATATCCTGAAATTGTTCGTTTTTCTTGTGCTAAAACAGCGGTAGAAAGTGTGGTAAATACTAAGAATAATAGGGTCCTCAGTAAAATTCTCGCTTTGTTTTTTCTCATACTCGTTTTTAAATCAACAGGGTGTAAAACGTTAAAAATGGCAAATTAGTCTGCCATTACATCCAATTCATCGACTAACTATGTTTAATTAACCGATTCCGTTGCCCGAACAGAATAAATAAACCACCCAACGACCTATTCCAATCGTCAGGCAAATAAAAGACCGTTAAGGAGACTAAAAGTTACAAGAATGTAGTAATACGAGCTAAGTGTGAAGTTTCTGAGTTTTTAAGTTGATCCGTTCATTACACCAACTCAAAAAACCTAAAAACTCAAAAAACTTAAAAACGCATCAACTGAATAACCATCCAATCCAACTCATTTTCGCTCTACTCCTCTCGAAGTGTCTATTCTTGCTATCTTTACGACTTCCAAATTGCGAAGAATGATTCTACATACACATCAAGCCATCGATCAGCAAGAAGCACTGATCGTACTTACCGGAAAAAAGACTCCCGAAATACCTGAATTGCCTGAGGTTGTAGCCGAAGAATTAAAACGCTTTGTCGATGAGAAATTAGATTTTCACACCCTTACGTTGTTGGGTAAACAATATGTTTTTGTAGGTGAACAGAAAAACGATGAAGCTTACCGCGTTGCCGGATTCAAAGCCCGTTCGTTTATTGTGAAAACTGCCGCTACGGTATGCATTCACGGTCATAAAAGCACTAGTTACCTGCTTGCCGAAGGATTGTTGTTATCGAATTACCAATTTCTGAAATACCGCAAAGAGTCTACCAAAGAAAAGTACGGCTTGTTGCAGATTGATTTCACGGCTAAAATTGCCGATAGTGATTTGATCGAATTGGATGCATTGGTTAAAGCAGTTTCCTGGGCGCGCGATTTGGTGAACGAACCCGTTTCGCAACTCAACGCAACTCAATTGGCAGAAGCCATTGAAGAAAAAGGTCAGGAAGCACACTTTTCGGTAACGGTACTCGAAAAATCAAAAATCGAAGCCTTGAAAATGGGTGGTTTGTTGGCCGTAAACAAAGGTTCAATCGACCCACCGACATTTACCATTATCGAATACAAACCCAAAAAAGCCACCAATAAAAAACCGATCGTTTTGGTTGGAAAAGGTGTGG
>JBILJP010000214.1:0-8581 GCA_044377135.1 Fluviicola sp. | reverse complement strand
GGACTATATTTCAAGACATAACAACCAAGTATTTTAACTCATTCTATACATTTAAGCGAAAAAAAACGGGTTGTTTATTGCGTTTTCATTGACATTTTCCTCAAAAAAAGGTGTTTGTTTTAGTTTCAATAGTGAATAACTTACGGATTTATTTCACAACGAAAATTGGTGCGAATACCTTTCGAGTCGCTACTTAATATCATTTCCAACTATGCGTTTCGTTTTTCTGAAAGAAAACAATTTCCCACTGGTAAGTACAATCAACAGTTTAAAGCAATAGTTAAAACGAATAACTAATAGTTTAATCGCTTCACTTCACTCTATATACAAACTTTATCACTGATAAACAAGTGTTTACACTTCTGTTTTACAAACACGGTTACTGGGCTACCTGTTGAAAAGACAAGTGGTCTTTCAGATCGATTATTTTCATTTTCATTTATCATTGTAGGCAACAACAGTGAGCTGATTTTGAATGCTTCACGTAATTTGAAAACCATGAAAACGATTCACTTGAATTCTTCTTAAGAAGAGCGCTCAATGTCAACATACCCATGAAATCACTTTCATCCATTATTCACTAAATAGTTACATGTTATGAAAACACTCGCACAAAAATTGCTGTTTTTGACACTCTGTCTTACAGTTTTAGCACCAATTTTCTCGCAAACGATTAATGTGAGCACCGGAATTGACAATTTGGGGAATTCCATTTCCGTTGGAGCAGTAGATCCGAATTGGGTCATTTCTGCTGGTCCGGGTGGGCCGACTACAAGAAGAATTGCATCTTATTCCGGATACTGGCAAGCAACACCGATAGCCATTACCAATGCCGGTTGGATTAACTATACAGGCACAACCAACGATCCGGTAGGAATCAAAACGTTTGACAGAGATTTCGTGATTCCATCGGGAACAGCCAGTTTTTCTACCAATTTTGGTGTAGCCTGGGATGACGTGTTGGTTTCATTGGAACTGGTACCGCCTTCAGGAGGTGGGCCGAATATTCCATTAACCGTTCCTGTTGCTCCATGGTATCAATTGGGCGCAAATATCAACTATACCGTAGATTGTCCGAAAGACGGAACCTGGAAAATAAGAGCAAAAGTTAATTTCATCGACCAACTCGGTGCATTTATTCTATCAGGTTACATCAATAAAGTTCCGGGGATACAAATTTGCAATTGTGACGATTTAGTACCCACATTTACGGTTTCAACCAATGCCAATTGCTTAAGCACGCTTACGGCCGGTCCGCTTCAAAGCTTTTTCTATTCACCAACATATTTATGGAAAGTCAACGGAAGTCCAGTAGGAACCGGACAAACACTCAACTACACATTCCCTGGTAATGGCGCATACGTAGTTTGCCTTACCGTAACTGCCACGTTACTTGACGGAACTGTTTGTACGAAAGAAGTTTGTCAAGAAATCGTCATTCAATGTCAACCGTGTAGCTGTGATCAGTTGGTGGTTGATTTTGATAGCAAGTTGGATCAATGCATGGGCAATTTTAATGCGCTAGTAAATTTACCGGCCTGCATGACCAATGTGCATTTTGAATGGACTGTAGATGGTGTGCCAATGGCATCCGGACCGGCGTTTAATTATACATTCCCATCAAACGGCTCATACATGGTCTGCTTAAAAGTAAGCGGCACAATGCCAGATGGTTCCATTTGCGAAAAAGAGAAATGCCTGCCTTTCGATATCGTGGATTGCCAAGAATTACCTTGCAACTGCGATGCGTTACAATCCAGTTTCACGTCGTTGATTGACCTTTGCAAAGGTGTTTTCAATTCTACAAGTACAATACCTCCTTGTATGAATGGTGTAACATATCAATGGTTTGTAAACGGTGCGCCTGCAGGAACTTCACCGACTTTAAACTACACATTCCCCGGAAATGGCATTTATTTGATTTGCCTTACAGTGAATGGTATTTTACCGGATGGTACTTTCTGTGAAAGCAAGTTTTGTAAAGAAGTGAACGTAAAAAAATGTCTTCAAAAAAATGTGATGGGAGACAATTCAACGAACATCGAAACCTTATCGGAAGAAACGGTTCTTCTTTATCCGAATCCGGCAACATCGGAGATCAATCTTGATTTTTATCTAGACCAATCTTCACCTGTAACAGTTACGCTATATAGCATGGACGGAAAAGAATTGGCCAAAGAAGTGCGAAACTCAGAAGTAGGAAACCAACATTTCACCATTCAACTTCCGGCATCGGTAACCGATGAATTTATATTCGTTGAAATCACGACGGGTGAAACCAAAACCAGATTAAAAGCAAGTATTTCCAAACGATAACTCGCTATCAATTGACTGGTTTTTAACTGAATTCAATATTAAAACCGATACAGCTTATAATCTAAAACAACGAAAACACTCTGGTGAACTTATATTTGCCAGGGTGTTTTTGGTATTGGGAATTCCCTTCAACTTCAACGCATTTTCTTCGGTAAAGTGTATCGAATACAGATTCCTTTATTGGTGGTGGCGTACAAGCGATTTTTCTCTAACAACAAGGCGCAGTAATTTCCCGAATCAAATTTCGTCCAGGTTTTTCCGCCATCCGTACTAAAGTCAATTCCTGTTGTACCGCAACTGAACAGCCGTTTTTTTGTTCCGGTAACACATGATCGGTATCCGTTGGGCGAAACATGCGCTTTTAACCATGTTTTACCGCCGTCTTCCGTGTAAACACAGGTTCCGGAAGTGTCTTTCGGTTGCAGGTAATTTCCTCCAACAACAACGCCGTGGGTTGCGTTTGTAAAACAAACCGAAAATGGTCCGGCTCCATCACCTTTCACCATGGGTAAATCGCGCACAAAGTAAGTAGAAGAATCCCGTAAGTCGAATCGATGAAACCGCGCTGATTCTTTTCCGCCCGAAACAAATACATAATCGCTTTTGCCAACCAATTGAGCAGTAGTTCCGCTGGCAGCATAGCA
Source organism: Fluviicola sp. (assembly GCA_044377135.1). Classification (GTDB taxonomy): domain Bacteria; phylum Bacteroidota; class Bacteroidia; order Flavobacteriales_D; family Crocinitomicaceae; genus Fluviicola. Next base: position 5,621 of record JBILJP010000214.1, on the reverse strand, counting down.
GGCTTCGTTGGGTTGGTTTTCAATAGTCGGTAAGTGAATAAAATAAGTGGCTGAACCAAGTGAAATGGGTGCGCTTTTCAAAAAGAAATGGCCATTCACCGGATCGCCCAATAGGATCAATCCGTTTTTATAACGAACCAGATCATCGTAAAAAACACCTTTGTCTTCAACTATGGCTGTGGCCGATGAATTCATGGTTTCATCAATCACACCATTGTCTCCCGAAACCATTCCGCAAACATTCTGACCAAACATAGCTACATCGCGAAATTCACCATTCGGATTTCGGGCTAAATACAATGAAGCTTGCTTTGTCTCTTCATTGTAATGAATTACGCCGCTTTTCGATGTCCCGAAAATCAACTGGTCTTTTTTAAATCGCATGATGGCCCGCGAATACGAACTATCCGGCGCAAACCGCAGACTGTCTTTTTGAGTATAGATTTGACTGAAGGTAGTAAAACTACTGATGGTCAGAACGATAATGCTGATTAAATTTCTCACGTTGTTGTGCTTTAAGTGAAGTCAGATCTTCCGGAACCGTTCGTTTCCAGCGTTTGTGCGACCACAACCAGTATTGCGGTTCTTGATGAATGCGTTGTTCCAATAAACGAGCGTGCTGCTCCGTCAAAACTCCCCATTCCAATGATTTGGGTTCTTCGGTAAGAAGTATCAATTCGACTTCGTAATATCCTCGTTGAATGCGCTTTGGTAAGTAAAATACAACTGCCTGATCGTAGGTGTTGGCCAATTGTTCGGCTCCGAATAGCACTGCCGTCTCTTGATGCAGAAAGTGCATCCAATAACTTTTTAAACTATCGCCCGGCGATTGATCGCCCAACACCAATGTTGCAGTCGGAATGGATTGATTTCGATAGTTTTCAAATGTTTCCTTCACTATTTTGGCGTGAATCACGTGCATTCCGTATCGACTACGCAGCGCATTGATCTTTTTATCCCAAAAACCGCTACTCAACGGCATTCCGATACCAACAGCCTGATGCGGAAAGAAGAGTGATTGTCCGGTAATCATCCATTCCCAGTTCATGTAATGTGCCGAAACAAGCAACACACTTTTATCTTTTTCGTACAACCGGCGCATCAATTCCGGATTCTTGATCACAAACCGTTTGCGCAGTTCTTTTTCAGAAATACCGAGGTTTTTGATGCCTTCAATTAGTAAATCGGCAAAATGCTTGTAAAACCGGTTGCGCAGTCGCTTGATTTCTTTGGGTGATTTATCCGGAAACGATCGGGTTAAATTCCCTTCAATGACTTTTTTCCGGTAGGGAAGTACTGTAATCAGTAGGAAGTAGAAAAAATCAGCAAATCGATACGTGATCCACAATGGAAGTTTCGACAGCGGAAAAACAATCACATAATAGAGCACTGCATTCATTCTACCGATTGTTTATTGGGCCACCACGCTTTGATTTGATCGGCAATTTCCTGTTCGCGCTTGCTACTTCCGGCATGAAAAAACGTTCGGTTTTGAAGCGAGTCGGGGAGGTATTGCTGGCGAATAAAGTTGCCCGGAAATTGATGAGCATATTGGTATTCGGCACCGTAACCGAGTTCTTTCATGAGTTTGGTTGGCGCATTTCGCAAATGCAACGGAACAGGTAAATCATTGGAACGGCGCACTTCAGCCAAGGCTTCATCAATGGCTAAATAACCGGCATTTCCTTTCGGTGACGAAGCCAGGTAAATCGTGCATTCCGATAGAATAATTCGCGCTTCGGGCCAACCGATTACTTGAATTGCCTGAAACGTAGTATTAGCCATGATCAACGCCGTAGGATTAGCCAAACCAATGTCTTCAGCGGCGGAAATTAACAAGCGCCGAGCGATGAATTTAGGGTCTTCACCACCTTCAATCATGCGTGCCAACCAGTATACAGCAGCATCCGGATCGCTTCCACGAATGGATTTGATAAACGCTGAAATAATATCGTAATGTTGCTCGCCATCTTTGTCATAACGAACACGATTTTGCGCCAATTGATGCACCAATTCATCTGTAATGACAGCCTTTTCGCCAATTGGAAAAGTGCCCACCACCATTTCAAACAAGTTGAGCATTTTACGCGCATCACCGCCCGCAACAGCCATCAATGCTTTTGTTTCTTTTAGTTCAATGGTGCGTTTTTGCAGAACACTGTCGTTTTTAATGGCACGCTCCAGTAAGGTTTGTAAATCGGCCACCGAATGACTTTCCAACGTGTACACCTGACAACGCGAAAGCAATGCCGAAATCACTTCAAACGACGGGTTTTCAGTAGTGGCGCCAATCAACGTAATGGTTCCTTTTTCAACTGCGCCCAACAACGAATCTTGCTGCGATTTCGAGAACCGGTGAATCTCATCAATAAACAACACACTTCCGCTTTGCTGAAACATTCCTCCCGACTCAACCTTTTGAATGATATCGCGCACATCTTTCACGCCCGATGAAATAGCCGAAAGCGTGTAAAACGGACGTTTGAGATGCGTTGCAAGCAGATTCGCCAAGGTGGTTTTACCCACTCCCGGAGGTCCCCAAAAAATAATAGACGGCAAGATACCGGCATCGAGCGTTTTGCGCAACGAGCCTTTTGGGTCAAGCAAATGCGACTGACCAATGTATTCCTGCAGCGTTTTGGGGCGCATGCGTTCTGCTAATGGAGCTGACATGTTTTGGTACCTGTTTTTAAATTTTCAGTATGAATTTGCCAAATTTTCAAATTTGCCAAATGGGCAATTTGGAATATTCCAAAATTGTCACTTTGAAAGCGAAAATTTCAATTACCCAAAAGTACACGAATTCTTGGTTTTCAAACTCAATTATCAGCAGGATTTATCGGGAAATCGGCCATGAGTTTATACTTTCCACCCATTGAATGCAGAATGTCTTTCCACAAAGTATCGTCATTTGAATTTAAAATTGAAAGCTCCGCAGGAGGAGTAGCTACAATCCAGGTTTTCTCATCGAGTTCCTGTTGCAGTTGATTTGGTCCCCAACCTGTATAACCAATAAAAAACCGAATTTGTCCTGTTGAAATGGTGTTTTCTTTCAACATCTCAAGAATGGTTGAATAGCGTCCGCCCATGAATACATTCGGCGAAATAGCAATTTTATCTTCCAGCTCTGAAATATTGTGCAAGAAAAAGAGTTGATTCTGGTCCACCGGTCCGCCAAAACCCACCGTCACACTGGCATCTGGAAAGTCTGTTGCGTATTCATGCAAGTTTAAATCGAGTGTATTGTTAAGAATAAATCCGAAACTTCCGTCTTCATTATGCTCACACAAATAAATAACCGATCGCGTAAAATGATCATCGTGCATGAAGGGTTCCGAAAGCAGTAAGTCACCTTTTTGAGGTGTTCGTTGTTTATCAATCGAGAGTTGTATCAATAGTAGTGCGTTTGTAAATTCTACCAATACTACAAAATTCAAGTTTTCCTTGAAATGAATTGTTGAAAAAAAGTTATAAATCCAAAGTAGACTCAAGACCAAAAGACATGAGACCAATGATGAAATATGGTGAAACGTATCATGTTTTTGGTCTCATCTCTAAATAAGTTTTTTACCATGGTAAATAAATATTCGTTGTAACAAAAGCTACCTCTTTTTTTTCTACATTCGCAAAAACTTCTATATGAAACAATTGGTTACACTTTCTCTCTTTATCAGCGCTGGAATGGTAGCTTTTGCACAAGAAGATACGCTTGTCGAAGCAACTGCTGAAGTGGAAGAAGTAATGGAGATCCCGGACGATCCCTATGTCCGAAACACTTATAATTCAACACGAATTATTAACGGACACTCGGTTGAAACCCTGCCGAAAGGTGTATTGGAATTCAGAGTCGAGCACCGATTCGGCGATATAGCCGGTGACAACGGTGGTGTTCAGAATTTCTTCGGTTTTGACAATGCAGCAGATGTTCGTTTTGCGTTCGAATATGGAATCACAAACAAATTGATGGTCGGTTTAGGTCGAAGTAAAGGAACAGGAGCTCCTTATCGTTCATTGATCGATGGATTTGTGAAATACCGTCTGTTACACCAAAAGAAATCAGGCATGCCTATTTCCTTAACCTTGATCGGGCTTACAACGGCTTCTTATGCAAAAGCATCTCCGGATATTTCTCAAGTGAACCATTATCCGAACTTTCAGCACCGTTTTGCCTATTCAACACAAGCAAACTTTGCACGCAAATTCGGTAATATTCTGAGTTTGTCACTCATGCCAACGTTTGTTTATCGAAATTACGTTGGAGCTGGTGACGTGAATGCCTTGTTTGCAATCGGCGGTTCGGCAAAAGTGCGCATCACACCAACAAAATCAATCATTGTTGAGTACTACCACGCGCTTACTGATGATGAAGTACGTCAATCCGGGTTTAAAAACAGCCTTGGTATTGCTTACGAATGGGATACTTTCGGTCACAACTTTACGGTAAATCTTACCAATTCAAAAGGATTTAATGAAACCCAATTTATCCCGTATACCTATGAAGATTGGTTGAAAGGCCAATTTCGTTTAGGATTTAGTATCACACGTAAATTCGAAAGAGAATGAAAACAATCATAAAAACTACGGGATTCATGCTTTTGTTGGTTGCTGTATTGCAGTCGTGTACAAAAGATAACGTGAATGAATACAATACATTGGATAACTGCACAGATACGGTTTCTTTTGCTGCTAAAATCCAACCGTTGATCCTTCAAAACTGTGCCACAAGTGGCTGTCATGATGCTACGACTCAAGAGTCGGGTTACGATTTGACTAACCACACCAATATTTCAGCCAACGCAAACATTATACTGAGTACGATGCGTTGGGAAAATGGTGTAGTTCAGATGCCTTACAATTTATCGCAATTACCAGATTCACTCATTCAACAATTCAGCTGTTGGGTTAAACAAGGAAAATTGGATAATTAAACAGCAGTATAAATTATGTCTCATAGATTTGGTATGTTTGTTGCTACCACTATGGTACTGAAATTAATAACCTTAAAAATACAAGTATGAAAAAGATATTTTATCCGATGTTGGCTGTTGTTTTATTGACATCTTCGGCATTCATGTCAGTGACTTCGGCTCCTGAATGGAAAATCAAAGACGATTACTCTATCAAGTTTATCAGTGATGACCCGAGTGGAATTTTCAAAACATTCAAAGGAACCATTAAGTTTGATGAAAGTGATTTGGCTGGTTCGAAGTTTGATTTATCAATCGATGTAAATTCCATCAGCACCGGAAATGGTATGCAAAACAAAAAAGCATTGACAGCCGAATGGTTTGATGAAACAAAATATCCGAAAATCACATATGTTTCAAGTAAAATTGAGAAATCGGGTGAGGGATACAACATCACTGGAGCCTTGAAAATGAAAGGTGTTTCCAAATCATATAAAGTCCCATTCAACTTCAAGAAAGTTGATAATTCCGGTAAATTTTCAGGTAAGTTCAACGTGAAACGTTCCGATTTCAAAATCGGTCATGCAGGTGGAAACGTTCCTGACGTGATGAAAATTGAGTTCTCAGTTCCTGTTGATAAAAAATAAGCGCTTATGTTTGGACGTTCAATTCTATTAGGAGCTACAGCAGGTATATTATCAGGCTTAGCATGTA
>JBILJP010000213.1:0-8599 GCA_044377135.1 Fluviicola sp. | reverse complement strand
TGGCGGCACTATTAGCGCTTCAAAAAATGGCGAATCTGGATTGCTGATTAAAATTGAACTCAAAACGGAAATTTCATTCATGAATCGGTTGAAAAATGAATAAGGCGGAAGTATTGATCATAGATGACGAACCGCAAATTCGTAAATTGCTCGAGATTACGCTAGAGAGCAATGATTTCATTGTGCGGACGGCTGAAAACGCCAAGCTGGGCATTCAACTGGCGGCATCGCATCCACCCGAATTGATTTTACTTGATATCGGTTTGCCGGATAAAAGCGGCCATGAAGTGTTGAAGGAATTGCGTTTATGGTACACCAAAGCCATTATCATGTTGTCGGTGATCAATAACGAGAACGATATTGTTTCCGCCTTGGATAACGGCGCCACAGATTATCTCACAAAACCCTTTCGTTCGGCAGAATTGATGGCGCGTATTCGATCGGCTATTCGGCGTAATCAACCTGTCATAAATCATTCAACCAACACCTGCGGCAATTTGACCATTGATTTTTCAGCCCGATTGGTCACCAAAAATGCGGCAACGGTCAAATTGACCAATACAGAATTTAACCTTTTGGCGCTGTTTTTTAAAAATGAGGGACGTGTGCTCACGCATACCTTTATTCTGAAAGAAATTTGGGGAGTCGGCTATCAGACCGAAACGCAGTATTTACGGGTTTTTATAGGAACACTCCGTAAGAAAATCGAAGACGATCATCATAGCCCTAAACACCTGATAACTGAAAGTGGTGTGGGGTATCGATTTGTTTAACGACTCTTTATAAATTCTTTATTTTTCCGGTATTCTTCTTTATTTTTTGCAGATAGAATAGCCCCCAACTTTGCTTCATAAAATTTACATCTTATGAGCAAGTTGACCCCGGGGGTAAAAAGTAAAGTAACGGCAGCGTCATTGCTGGTAGCACTCGGAATTATTTATGGAGACATCGGCACGAGTCCGTTGTATGCGCTGCGTGCCGTAATCGGTAAACGGGAAATTACAGAAACACTGGTTTACGGTGGTGTATCGTGTATCTTCTGGACCTTGGTGTTACAAACCACAGTGAAGTATATCTGGCTTACCTTAAAAGCGGATAACGAAGGCGAAGGCGGTATCTTTTCGCTGTATGCGCTGGTGCGGAGGTACGGGAAAAAGCTGGTGATTCCTGCCATTTTGGGAGCTACAGCTTTATTAGCCGACGGCATCATTACACCACCCATTTCAGTTGCTTCGGCTGTGGAAGGATTGGGAATGGTGAATGGGCTGGAAAACACAATAGTTCCCGGAAACACCTTGACGATTGGAATTGTGGTGGTGATTTTATCCTTATTGTTTTTCTTTCAGCGTTACGGAACACATGTGATTGGTCGATCGTTCGGGCCCATTATGGCCATTTGGTTTTCGATGATTTTTATTGCGGGGCTGAGTCACATTATTCTTTTTCCGGATGTCTTAAAAGCCTTAAATCCGGTATACGCGTTTGATTTACTTACCAAGTATCCACAAGGATTTTGGCTGTTGGGCGCCGTGTTTTTATGTACCACCGGAGCAGAAGCCTTGTATTCCGATTTGGGGCACTGCGGCATCCGCAATATTCGCATTACCTGGGTTTTTGTAAAAATAAGTTTGGTAGTCTGTTATTTGGGGCAAGCAGCCTGGTTGATGGAACAAAAGCTACCGACATTAGCAGATCGAAACCCGTTTTTTGAGCTGATGCCAAGTTGGTTTCTTGTACCGAGTATTCTCATTGCTACCGCAGCTACCATCATCGCTTCGCAGGCATTGATCAGCGGAAGTTTTACCTTGGTGAGCGAAGGCATGAACCTGAATTTTTGGCCGCGTGTAGCTGTGAGGCAACCGTCTGAATCGAAAGGTCAAATCTATATTCCAAGTGTAAATATCATGTTGTGGTTTGGCTGCATTTTGATGATTCTTTATTTCAAGGAATCAAGTCACATGGAAGCCGCCTATGGATTTTCAATTACGATTGCCATGATGATGACAACCATTTTGTTGAGTTATTTCCTCATTTATAAACTCAAGTGGAACCTGATGTTGGTAACCGGATTATTGTTGGTTTTTGCCACAGTCGAAGTTTCCTTTTTCATTGCAAATGTGGCTAAAATCAAGGAGCGATGGATGTTTTTGTTCTTTGAACTGTTCATTTTCCTGACCATGTACACGTGGTATTTTGCGCGTAAAATCAATAATCGTTTTACCAAGTTTGAAGATTTCGGGAAATTCACTCCGCAAATAAAGGAACTTTCACACGACGAAGAAATTCCGAAATTGGCAACGCATTTGGTGTATCTCACAAAAGCCAACAATCGACACGAAATAGAAGGAAAGATTATTCAGTCGATTTTTGCCAAGAAACCAAAACGAGCCGATGTTTACTGGTTTGTACACATCAATCGAACCGAACAACCGTATACGTTAACCTACGATGTTTCGGAATTGGTAGACGACAAAGTGATTAAAGTCACCATCAATATCGGATTTCGCATTCAACCAAAAACCGAATTGTACTTCAAGAAAATTGTACAAGATCTGGTGGATGATCAGGAACTGAATTTACACCTGCGTCCCGACGGCTCAACGAAATACAATTCAAGTCCTGATTTTAAATTCGTTGTCTTCCAAAAGTTCTTGTCAGTTGAGAATGATTTCACCCTGAAAGAAGGCGTTTTACTGAATTCATATTTCTTTTTGAAACGTTAGGGACAAAGCGACGAATCGGCCTTCGGATTGGATAAAAGCGATGTGATTATCGAACAAATACCGCTGGTGTTGCAACCATGTAGTCCGGCAGAATTAACCAGAATTAACAATTAAAAACAATGAAATTACGAACCCTTTTCCCGATGCTAATTGCGGGATTGAACTTGCATGCCCAACACGATTCTGTTATCGTTGAAAAAATTCCGTTTGAAGACATCGATATGACCTGGGCCAATGGAAACGACCGTCGTACCGAATCGATTTTCAAAGACCTGAAATACTTTACACCAAGTGTGATGATTGATGTAAATTATACGTATTCCTTCAACAATCCGAATGACAACACTGTAGTCGGTTCAACGGCATTGACCAGAAACAATGAGATCACACTTTCTGCCTTGCATTTCGGGGGCGATTTTAATTACAAAAATGCCCGTGCACGTTTTATGACACAATTCGGAACACGCTCTATTGTGGTACCCCGAAACGATATCAGTCCATACAAAGGACAATACCAATTGGCAAATGTATACCGCTATTTGAGCGAGGCATACGCGGGTTATCATTTCAACAAATGGTACGGAATCAATGTTGATGCGGGATTGTTTATGTCTTACATAGGGCTAAATTCCTTTTATCAAGCCGAAAACTGGGAATACCAGGCATCGTTTACTTCCGACAATACACCTTGGTTTTTCAACGGCGTGCGGGTGCAAATTCATCCGACAAAACACTTGAAAATAGAACCGTGGATCATCAACGGATGGCAAAGTTACGGTCGTTTTAACAGCATGCCCGGCTTTGGCGGAAATATTACCTGGACGCCAAACAGCAGTATCAAATTGATTACCAATAACTATTACGGAACCGATGCAGCTGGTTTACCCGATCGTAAACGTTTTCATAGTGATAACAGTGTGTTGGTGCGCTATTTTAATCGCCCCGCTTCAAAAGGAATATCCAAAGCTGCATTTTCTGTTACAGCTGATGTGGGTTTTGAAAAAGGGGGAGGAGTCAACGGATTCAAAAACGGAGACTCGCTTCAGGGACCGGCACAGTATTTTGCCAGTTGTATGTTTTACAACCGTTTGTGGTTTGCAAAAGGAAAAATTGCCTGGACAATTGGTGGTGGATTGATGACCAATCCGGGGCGCTATCTGGTGTTATACCCAACAGGAGAGGCCAGTCCACTTCCCAATCCCAACAATCCTACGCAAACCGAAGGATCATTTCCGTACAGTGCCAATCCGGGTGATGTGTTTAAAGGATGGGATTGTTCCACCAACATTGATTTTATGCCCAATCAAAGCATCACTTTCCGCGTTGAGTTTGTACATCGTAGCGCCAACGTACCTTATTTTGCAGGTGCCGGAGGTGTGACGTCACAAACCGGATATACAACAGCTGTTCTTGATCCGGCATGGCGCCCCGATTTGGTGAAGTCCGAAAACAGAATCATTTTCGCCGTTTTGTTTAGAATATAAGTAGCGAAAGGTGCTGAAATAATGAAAAGGTTGACTTTCGGGTTAACCTTTTTCTGTTTTCGTACGTCCTTATAGCTAGGTTTTCAATCGCGGACTTTAATTTCTAATTAGCGATTGTAAAAAAACGTTAATTTGGCGAATTCAATACCATAGAACACATTGCAAAGACTAGTAGGCATCTTTTTGTTGATTTGTTTCACCTTGCCGGTTGCAGGTTCTTACCTGTGGCTTCGGTATGAGCGTAAAATGGTTCGAAGAGAAGTGAAAGCAACGTTATTAAAAGGGCTTGACAAAAAAGATCTTGTTTTATTAGCTTTTACCGAGGCTGAAGATAAAGCCTTATTGCAGTGGGAGCATTCCGGTGAATTTATCTATAACAATCAAAAATATGATATCGTTTCACGAAAAAAGGTTGGTGAAAAGATGAGTTATTGGTGTTGGAAAGACACGAAAGAATCAGCAATCGATCAAAAAATCACCGAATTGACTCGCCAGGCCTGGGGCAATAATCCTCAAAAAGACAAACAGCACAAAATAGCTACCGAAACCGTTAAATCAATCCATCATTTTGCTTCTCCGGAGTTGGTGTTTGAGCTTGATTTTGATCTTTTTGAAAAACCCATTTTCTATTATTCCGAAAAATTAACGGTAAAAACCGTTGTTTCAAGCGTGCCACCTCCGGAAGCCTTTTGCTAAACACTTTTCTTTGATGCATCCTGTGTTTAATGGCAGAATAGGTGTATTCAATGATTTATTCATAAAAGTTTAGTAAAACGCTGGAAGCAGTAGCTACGTTTCTGTTAATGCGAACGTGAGCTCTGTTGATGCTTCCCGCACAATTTTTAATTCAATGAAACGAATACTTATAGTCATCGTTGCGATGTGTTCCGTGTCTGCTTTTGCGCAAACGGTAACTTTCCTCAACGAAACCACCTTGCAACCCATAGAAAAAGTATCGGTTGCTGTAGAAGAGCAAGTCTATTTCTCCGATGTTAAAGGTCAGTTGGAAGTGGCGCTCATTTTAGACAAACCAGTGACTATTTCCCATCCTGATTTTCAACAAGTAAAGACAATTTTTACGAGTGACGGGCTGGCGGGTGAAAGCTATACCAGTTACACCATTTACCTCAAGCAACAAGGTTTTTCAATGGAAGAAGTGGTTGTTTCCGCCAATCGCTTTGCTGAAAAACGGAAAGATGTTGCGCAACAAATTGCGGTGATCAACTCCAACGAATTGAACCACATGAATCAATCATCGACCGCTGATGTGATGTCGAACCAGGGAAATGTGTTCGTGCAAAAAAGTCAGTTAGGCGGCGGATCGCCCATCATTCGTGGTTTTGAAACCAATAAAGTATTGATGGTGGTTGACGGTGTGCGCATGAACAATGCTATTTATCGTGGCGGTCATTTGCAAAATATCGTTACACTCGACAATGCTTCGTTTGATAAAGTGGAAGTATTATTTGGTTCCGGTTCTGTAATCTACGGTTCAGATGCCTTGGGTGGTGTGATGCATTTTTACACCAAGAACCCGTTGTTGTCAAATGACAATAAATTATTGGTAAAAGCCAATGCTTTGACGCGTTATCATTCCGCTGCAAACGGTTATACCGGTCACGTTGATGTGTCTGTCGGAAAAAGTCGCTTCGGGTCATTAACGTCATTTACCTATTCCAAATTCGACGATTTGAAACAAGGCGCTAATCGCAATCCGTTTTACCCGTCGTTTGGCGCACGTACGTTCTATAGTGAACGCATCAACGGAATCGATTCAATGATCATCAACAAAGACACAAATCTGCAGGTCGGTTCGGGCTATACGCAGATCGATGTGATGCAAAAATTCCTGTTCAAACAATCAGATAAAGTACAACACAGTCTCAATTTTCAATATTCTACCTCATCTGATGTACCGCGTTACGATCGATTAACACAGACTTCCGGAACAAATCCAAAGTACGCAGAATGGTATTACGGTCCGCAAAACCGCTTGCTCACTGCTTATAACTTGCAACTCACCAATAAAAATTTGTTTTACGACCAATTGAGAGTTACGGCTGCTTATCAAAACATTGAAGAAAGCAGAATTGACCGTCGTTTTAAGAAAAACATTCGCAATCACCGTATTGAAAAACTCGACATTCTTTCGTTGAATGTGGATGCCGAAAAGTTGATCGGTAAACAAGAGTTGCGTTACGGAATAGAAGTGACCAACAACAGCGTCAATTCAACCGCGTTTAAAGAAGACATCAGCGTTGATACTACAGGCAAGCTTGATACACGTTATCCTGACGGCGGATCTACGATGCGTTCAATAGCAGCTTATGCAACGCATACGTGGGAGATTTCGGATAAATTGATTTTGAATGATGGAATTCGCGTAAGCAATGTGATGCTTGAGTCGAAATTTGATGACAAAACCTTTTTCCCTTTTCCGTTTGACAATGTGAAACAAAACAATACGGCCCTTAACGGAAATCTTGGTTTGATCTACCTTCCGGGTTACGATTTCAGGATCACCATGTTGGGAAGTACCGGATTCCGCGCTCCGAATGTGGACGATTTATCAAAAGTATTTGAGTCGGTGCAAGGAAACGTGATTGTTCCGAATCCTGATTTAAAACCGGAATATACCTACAACGCCGAAATCGGAATTGCGAAAACCTTCAACAAAAAAGTGACCGTTTCCGTAAACGGGTATTATACCTTGCTGAAAAACGCGATTACCGTGCAGCCTTCTACATTTGAAGGAAACGATTCAATCATGTATGACGGTCAGTTGAGCAAGGTTACAACTACAATAAATGCTGCCGAGGCTTATATCTATGGCTTGGAAGCAGGAGTTCGCGGAAACATTACCAATCAACTTTCCATTGTTTCAACCATCAATTACACCTACGGACGCATAAAAACCGATACCACCGATTATCCGTTGGATCACATTCCGCCGGTATTCGGAAAAACGGGATTGAACCTGAATGTCAAAAAATTCAGAGGCGAGGTTTTTGTGCAGTACAGTGGTTGGAAACGATTGAAAAACTATAACCTGATTGGGGAAGACAATATCGCTTACGCAACAGCACAAGGAATGCCAGCCTGGTTTACTTTGAATGCGCGCATTGGGTATCAATTCAACAAATATGTTTCATTGCAAGTAGCTTGTGAAAACATTTTGGATGTGAATTACCGCCAATTTGCTTCCAACATCAGTGCTCCTGGGCGCAATTTCATTGTGACCTTGAGAGGATCGTTCTAAGGAATAGAAACGAATGAATAAATCGGCTTTTCGACTAAGGTTGAAAGGTCGATTTGTTTTTAAGGTGAGTTTGGGATAAGAATACTGGTCAGAAATTTCACCATTACATCAACTACTGAACCACTGAATGGTTGTTAAACTGTGGATTCTTTTTGAAAAACAAATTCGAAAAGAATAGTTTTTATAACTTTCCGACCTGAAAATCGAACTAAATTACAGAATTGAAATGTCATCACTTGATACTGTTTCCTTCCACAAGAAAATTACCTTAGCCGGATCGCTGATTGCAATAGGGATTGTTTTCGGAGATATCGGAACATCGCCGCTCTATACGCTCAATGCCGTATTTCACGATAGAACCATTACCGAAACAACCGCACTTGGAGCATTGAGTTGTGTTTTCTGGACCTTGTTCTTTCAGACAACCCTCAAATACATCATCATTACCCTGCAGGCCGACAACCGTGGTGAAGGTGGAATTCTTTCATTGTATACGCTCATTCGCAAAATGGGTGGGAAAGGATTGCTTTTTTGCGCCATGGCCGGAGGCGCGTTCTTAATTGCCGATGGAATTATTACGCCACCAATATCTGTAGCTTCTGCAATAGAAGGTGTGCAAAAAGTAATTCCTGACCTCAATGCCGTACCGATTATCATCGTAATTCTGATAGGACTGTTTTTGTTTCAGCAATTCGGAACCGATCGAATCGGGAAAGTATTCGGACCGGCAATGGTTATTTGGTTTGGATTTATCGGAATACTCGGACTCATTGCTCTGAGCAGCGATTGGAGTGTTCTGAGAGCGATCAATCCGTATTACGCCTATCAAATGCTCACGCATGATTCCGGCGGATTTTGGTTGTTGGGTAGCATCTTCCTGTGTACCACCGGTGCGGAAGCATTGTACAGCGATATGGGGCATTGCGGAAGAAATAACATTCGTGTTAGCTGGATTTTTATTAAAGTCACTTTGATTCTGAGTTATGCTGGGCAAACAGCTTGGTTGTTGGCGCATACAGGAGAAAAGATAGGTGCCATAAGTCCGTTTTACCAAATTGTTCCGGAAAGCATTTACTGGCCTGCCTTGATCATTGCTACGTTAGCTACCATTATTGCATCTCAGGCGCTCATCA
>JBILJP010000212.1:0-8625 GCA_044377135.1 Fluviicola sp. | reverse complement strand
CAAATTGAATATCGCATTCTGAAAGGGTATTGGTAGCAACACCTTCCAACAAATCCAATAAATCCGATTTCAAGCGTGGCATCACCACTTCGGTTTCCGGATCGCCCATACGGCAATTGTATTCAATCACGTAAGGTTCGCCTTTTACGTTGATGAGTCCGAAGAAAATGAATCCTTTATAGAGAATACCGTCAGATTTTAAGCCTTTTACGGTTGGAATAATGATCTGGTTTTCGATTTTATCCATGAAGGTTTTGTCGACAAACGGTACAGGAGATACTGCTCCCATTCCACCTGTATTCAATCCCTGATCACCTTCGCCAATGCGTTTGTAATCTTTTGCTTCGGGTAAAATCTTGTATGAATCGCCATCTGTAATCACAAACACCGAGCATTCAACTCCGGAAAGGAATTGCTCGATGACCACACGCGATGAGGCGTCACCGAATTTTGCATCGGCCAGCATGGCTTTCAGTTCGGCCTTGGCTTCTTTTAAATCATTGATGATCAACACCCCTTTTCCGGCGGCTAATCCGTCGGCTTTCAAAACGTAAGGTGCTTTCATGTTTTCTAAGAAAGCATATCCTTTATCGAGTGTGTCTTTGGTAAAGGTAGCGTACTTAGCAGTCGGGATATTGTGACGCATCATGAAAATCTTCGCGAAATCCTTACTGCCTTCCAACTGCGCTGCTTCTTTGCTTGGTCCGATAACCGGAATTGATTTCAACTCAGGATCGGCCAAAAAGAAATCCTGAATTCCTTTCACCAACGGATCTTCCGGACCTACAACCACCATGTTTACCGATTCGGCCAATACAAAAGCTTTGATGGCTTCAAAATCGGTTGTTTGAATCGGAACATTGGTTCCATGCAAACGCGTTCCCGCATTTCCGGGGGCAATAAACAAGTGTTCCAACTGAGAACTTTTTGCTAATTTCCAAGCAATGGCGTGTTCTCTACCACCGGAACCTAATAATAATACCCTCATTGGTTTAACAATATTTCAATAGTGATTCGAATAAACGTTTTCCGTCTTCATTGGCCAATTGTGCATCGGCAGCGCGCTCAGGATGCGGCATCATTCCGAATACATTTCGACCCTTGTTGCAAATTCCTGCAATGTTGTGCATAGATCCGTTCGGATTAAAAGCGTCGCTAACTTCACCTTCGGCACTTGAATAATGGAACAACACCTGATCATTATCCAAAATAGACTTCATGCTGTCTTCCGGTGCGAAAAAACGCCCTTCACCGTGTGCAATCGGAATTTTATACGCCTTGGTTGCATCCAATCCTTTGGTGATCGGAGTATTGCCCGTAGCGGGTTTTAAAAAGACATTTTTACAGATAAATTTCTGTGTATCGTTGTGCAACAAAGCTCCTTCAAGCAACCCTGATTCGGTTAGAATCTGAAATCCGTTACAAATACCCATCACAAAACCGCCTTTGGAAGCATGTTGCATCACCTCGGTCATGATCGGTGATAACTTGGCAATGGCTCCGGAGCGCAAATAATCGCCGTAAGAGAATCCACCGGGTAAGACAATAAAGTCTGCTCCTTTGAGCGACGTATCTTTGTGCCAAAGACGTTCAACTTGCTGGCCCATCAAGGTTTCCAACACATATACCATGTCTTCGTCACAATTGGACCCCGGGAAGGTAACTACACCAAATTTCATGTTTTTACGATTTGAAATTGTTCCTGCATTGAAACAATCGCTATTCAGTGCCTGCAAAGGTAGTCAATCTGTTCAGTTCAAGAGGTCGGCTTAAAGGAAAAATTTTACAACAGCCAATGCAATGGTGGCATAAAAGAAAATAGTAGCCACTTGTTGCCAGAACTTATGGATAAAGGCGAAGGTGAAGAAAAAGCTCAAACTAATGAACATAAAATTGAACCATTCCAGTTGTTGATAAAATAGTAAATCGGCTACACCGAGCAATACACCACCTACCAAAACCCACATTAGAGCGCGGTTGAGTTTTTTATACCGGATGGAACTTTTCTGCACCCGAATCTGAATTCCAATAATACTCAAGAGGAATAACACCAATACAATTCCACTTGAAGTATAGTAAACGATTTCTTCATGTTGAATAAGAGTTGTGTCTCGTAAAATCCGGAAATTGATATTGTGCCCCGAAAACCACCAGTACATCAATGCATTTGCTAATGGAACTGAAAAACCAATGATACTCAGTGACCACTCTCTAAATTGAAATGATTTAAGCGCCCAAACTGCAAACCAAAAAATGATCAAAAGACCAGCACTCGCGGCATGAAATGTAGCGGCCAATCCCACAAAAAAAGCGGCATTCACAATTTGCTTGCGGTTGTCTTCTCCGGCTCTGATTTGAAACAAAATCCGAATAACCTGTAGCCAACACACATGTACCAATAATAAACCATCCGGTTGGTAAAACGAATGACTGAACGACATCAGTACCACGTAAAACAAGGATGGCCCATAATTATTACGCTCCAGAAATTCGTGGCGATTAAAGAGGTTGTTGATTTGAAGCGCATTGAGTCCAACAATGGTCATCGAAACCAATGGGATCCACCACGCGCTGAGCAAGTCCGTTTTCCCCCAAAAGCCTAAATTGATCGTTTCAAAAAGGACATGATAAGGAAAAAAGAGATTCAACAGAAAGAACCCTGCCAATATGGGAAGCAATAAGAACAGCACGAAAGGCTGGTTGCTCAAGAAGGGTCTTAGAATCATGGTACGAAGATAAGACAATGTTGGATTTTGGATGCTTGATGCTTGATTTTTGATTGGTTCGCCCACTAATAAAGAGGAAGATGTCACCAATAATTGATTATTGCTTCGTAAACTGGTCAGCTAACCGAAAACCTAATCAAAAATCAAGCATCCAAAATCAAGCATCCCAAAGGTTTTTGATAATCATCCTGAAATGTCGTAGTTTTAGTTACTCGATTCAAAAAACTTCGAAGAAATGACACTTTCATCTATTACTACTTCCATTGCATTTGTGCTCTTCATAACAACACGTTCATTTGCGCAACTGACTCCCACGTACGATGATATCCTGATTCCGATGAGCGACGATGAATCATTGTCGGCAGATGTTTACATTCCAGCAGGATGTACTTCTTGTGAGGCTGTTTTAGTGCAAACGCCTTACAACAAAGACATGTTTGAAGCTGGATTGCCACTCGGTATTGGCGCAAACCTGGATGCACAACCTTACATTTGGGTAGTTGTTGACTGGCGCGGATTTTACGGTTCTAACGGTGCAGATGTGAGTAATGTAGATCGCGGTCAAGACGGATATGATGTGTGCGATTGGATTGTGGCTCAATCATGGCACGGTAGCCGAATCGGAACATGGGGTGCTTCGGCTTTGGGGAATATCCAATACCAACTTATTGGTAAACACCACCCGAATCATACATGCGCCATTCCGATGGTTGCCGATCCGCAATTTGCATACAACAGCTATTTCTATGGCGGTGTTTTGGAAGAAGCCCGATTGGAGCAACTGGATGCCCTTGGATACGGATTGTCGCCTATTGTAATGGCCAATACCTATTACAGTACAACCTGGCAGTTTGCCGAAGCCAGCACCTATTTCCCCGACCAGATTGAAATTCCTACCTTACAAATCGGTGGTTGGTATGATCATAACATCGATGAAATGATGACCTTTTACAAACAAAGTCGAAACGAATCTTTGTTGTCTGTTCGCGATGAACAATGGTTATTGATCGGGCCATGGGTACATGGCGGAACGGGAATTGCCTTCGTAGGTAGTTCCATTCAGGGTGAATTGACGTATCCAAACGCTGCATTGGTCAACAATGATATGGCACGGGATTTTTTGGATTATTACCTCCTCGACTCCATCAACGGATGGAATACCACTGCGCCTATTACGTATTATGAATTGGGAAATGACACCTGGCATACAAGCACATCTGATGACATCGCGATAGCAAGTGCCGAAGATTTATACTTGAATCCGGGAAATCAATTATCGTCGCAAGCGGGTGTTTTTTCCTCCACTTTTACTTCCGATCCGGCAAATCCAACACCCACAATCGGTGGCGCAACTTTACACCCAACTCTCGACCAAGGACCTTACGATCAAAGTTCATTGGATGCCAGAGGCGATTTACTCACTTTTGAAACCGGTATTTTACCGGAAGACATTACTGCGACCGGAAGAATTTCACTCACGTTGTATGTCAGCGCTACCCAACCCGATTGTGATATCGCCATCCGATTGGTTGATCAATATCCTGATGGCAGAAACATGCTCATCACCGACGGAATCAAACGCATGCGCTTTCGAAATGGATATACTGCGGCCGCAGAAGCGTTTATGACTCCCGGACAAGTGTATCAGGTAAAAGTAGATCTTCCGTTTACCAATTACACGTGGCTCACCGGACACCATATTAAAATCTACGCAAGTGGAAACAATGCCATTCGTTGGGATGTGAACATGCAAGATGGTGGCACAATGTATACTTCTACAACTCCAGTATCTAGTGCCATTACCATCCATCATGATGCAACTTATCCGAGTAGAATAACCATTCCGGGTAATAATCCGATTCTGGCGGTGAATGAAAACCATGGCGTAGAATCAATTGAAATCTACCCGAATCCAGTGCAAGAGGAATTGACGGTAGCTACCAAAGGTTCGCTTGAATGCTATTCCATTCTAGATATGAGTGGAAGAACGGTAGTTGCGGGAAAATTATCAGGAACAACCATTCAGGTTGCTTCACTTCAATCGGGGATGTACTTGTTGAAACTAGCGGATAAAACGGGAGTTTTCACCGAAAAGCGGTTTGTGAAGATCGACTAAGTGCACAAAATATTGATTCCTGATTGAATTCAGGTTATGATACATTCATCAATCTTGTAAGTAATATACCTAACTTGTTTACTTGGAAGGAATATACCTATCTTACTTTCTTTATAGATGTAATCAACACAAGGATCGGCTTCTATAAAGCTCAATGCACATAGTATGGCGCAATCATCACATAAACCACAACTCCGCTCACTGCCACGAAAAACCAAATTGGCCAAGTGAAGCGCGTTAAGCGTTTGTGTTTGTCAAATTGCTTTTCGATCCCGAACAAAAAGGCATAAAGCACCATCGGTACAACTGCTACGCTTAGGAAAATATGCGCGATGAGCAACGGATAATAGATAAATCCAAGTGTTCCACCATAAGGTGTACTTTCGGAAGTCAGGTGATAAGCTACATAACAAGCCAAAAACAGCAACGAAAGCAAAATACACACGCGGATGGTGTATTCGTGGAGTTTGAACTTTTTCTGTTTCACAAACACCAATGCCAACACCAACAAAAAGGCAGTCAATGCATTGATCCCAGCATAAATTGGCGGTAAAAATGTTAAATCAACACCTTTTACTTTAATACCGAAAAGTGCTGCAACCACTATCGGAATGGCAACAGACAACACCAAAATCAATCGGCGAAGGTTCTTACTTTTTTTTGCAGTCGATTCCATATTCTATGCTTAACAGTTTACGAATGTCTTTGTTCAGTAGGTCAACGTCTGCGGTAACGGTTCCATGATAGATTCCACGCACGTAGCCTTCTTTGTCTACCAGCACCAATCCGTCTGAATGCGCAAAACCACCCGGCGCAGCAGCTTCATCAGCTGCGTAAACCAAAAAGTTATCTATTCCAAGACGATGTGTTTTTGCTTCATCACCGGTAAAAAATTGCCAGTTGGTTGCTGTAATGCCGTTTTCTTTGATGTATTCACGCAGTCGGGCCGGTGTATCGCGCGTAGGATCGATACTAAACGACATGTATTGCAAGTGCTTGTTGATATCTTTGGTAAGAATATTCAAGCGTTTCATTTGCGAAATCATTGGTGGGCAAATAGACGGGCAATTGGAGAAAAAGAAATTGGCTACCCACACTTTTCCCTTCATTTCCTTGGAGCGAATCATCACCGAATCTTGATTGAGGTACTGAAACGCCGGAATGGTAGGGTAAATCGAATCAACAGAACGAACGCCATCTGTTTCAGAAACTACTACATTAAAATTCCCAGCGTAAGGAAGTGCTCTTGGTTTTCTTTCAGGTTTCGAATCGCAACTCGTTAGCAATACGGCCACAAGTGTCATTACAAAGAAGGCGCTTTTCATTTTTTCTTTCTTGCTTTTGCTTTTTCCAAATCGTATTGTTTTTCAAGCAAGGCAAGGTCTTGTTTCATGGTACGCACCATACTTTCCGTTTTTCCTGAAAGCACCATGCGCAAATGGCTGTGTTTATCAACCAATAGCATTAATTCCTGAAAGGCCTCGCCCCCGAAATACTTGGGCCCTTTTTGTAGTAGGGAAGTTCCGTTATGACGAAGGTTGTAAAGTTGGCGTGCATCACCTTTGGCTAAAATCCAAATAGAAGGATCGTATTCCTGCACCTGATCTTTCAAAGTCGCAGCTACATCGGCCAATCGATCGGAAGGATTTCCCTTTCCATCGGTTACAAACGAAACCAACTTCACGTGACCCAATTTTTTCTTATTGAGGCGCAAGTGCTGGTAAATTTGCTGGTCGATTTGCCAAGTAGAAACAGCGCAACTATCCGGACAACCGGGCTGAAGCGTTGTGTAAATAACGATCTTATTGTTGAAAGAAGCGTTGGTGTATTTTTTGCCGGCAATATCGGTAAAGGTGTATTGCGGGATTTTTCCGAAATCTTCCAATTGCTTGAACTTGTGTTCACAGCCACGGGTAGAAATAAAAATCAAAAAAAGAGCCGGCCCGAATAACAGTGTTAGTGCAAATACTGTTCTTAACGGTCCGGCTTTCGATGTTGAATTAGCCATGAGCTAAATAAGTGTTATCCTCCGTATTGTTCCCAAGCGGAATTTACTGCAAGGGCTTCTGTGAGTGCGATAAAAATCAAATAAACAATGAAGATTGCATACGGAACAAGGATCAAGTATTTTAATACTTTACGTTCATCGCCAAGGTGCATAAACACCAATACAATGTAACCTGCTTTCAAAAGCGTTAAGCCAATGAACAACAATTTCACGATCCACCAAGAAGGACTATCTTGGTGAACAGTCATACCAACGCCTACTTCAAATGCTGTAATAACGGTAAGGATTGCCGTTACAAGCATAATTTTACGGCGAATTTTTTTTCCTTGCTCTTCGCTATGATGTGTATCTAACGAATACTCTATAATGTCGTCTCTTTCCATGATGTCGTATAGCTTTTAATAAGGATTAAACTAAGTAGAAGAAGGTAAATACGAATACCCACACCAAATCCACAAAGTGCCAGTACAAACCGGTTTTTTCAACCATTTCATAGTGACCTCTTCTGTGGTATGTTCCTCTTAGAACACCAAAGAAGATCAAAATATTGATGATTACTCCCGAGAATACGTGGAATCCGTGGAATCCGGTAATGAAGAAGAAGAACTGACCGTATTGCGACGGACCATACTCGTTGGAGCTTAAATCGGCACCATAAATGATACGACCTTTATCTCCGCTGTTTACAGCTCCCCAATATTCTTTTTCAGCTTCTTTACCTTCAATTTTCTTCACTTTCTCAAGTGCTTTTCCAGTACCGTCTGTTTTCACGATCAACATCAAGTGCTCATCTGCATGACGTTTCCATTCTACTACTGAACCGTCGTGTAGTGTCAACTTGTTATCTTCTACATGACCGTTCATTACACCGTGACGGAAGTGGTGGAACAACTCCTCCTCATCCATTTTGTAATGACCTTTTGCAGAAGGAGAAAGTACACTTCCTTTTTTGAATTCTTTTCCTGATTCAACCACAGTGAAACTTTCAAACTCACCGAAATGACCTTTTACAATGGCACGAGATCCGTCGGACAATTCAACACTTCCGAAGTGAGAACCGTGGATAAAGTGAGACCACTCCCAAGCTTGTGAGCCCAAGAAGAAGAAACCACCGATAATTGTTGCAATCATCCATTTGATAACACCTTTTTTATCCATTCGGTGACCAGCTTCAACAGCCAATACCATCGTTACCGAAGAAACGATGAGGATAAACGTCATCAATGCTACATACATCAACGGATAACCGTGACCCAAGAACGGTAATGAATCAAACGTCTCTTCACCGATCGGCCAAGCACTATCCGTCGTGTGACGTGTGTAACCGTATGCAACCAGTAATCCCCCGAACGTCAATGCATCCGAAACGAGGAAAAACCACATCATTAACTTTCCGTAACTAGTGCTAAACGGAGAAACCTTACCTCCCCAAAGGGATCCGGCGTCGACATGTGTTGTACCGTGACCTGCCATTTTAAAAATTTTTTGTGCAAGTTTAATGAATAAAAAGTAAAAAAAGCAATAAATAACCCCACAATAGTCCCAAAAAGTGCCAGAAGATTGCACCGGTTCTGATTGATAAGTAATTATGCTCTGCCAATCTCCCTGTAAATGAACGAATTGACATTCTCAACATGTAAATCAATGTGACTAATACATGTAATAAATGTAAAAATGTAATGATGAATAAGTATGCCGTTGCCTGATCAGGGGCGTCATTCAATTTCAACTGCAATGGAGCAGATAATTTAGTTCCTTTATAGAAAAGCGCTCTT
>JBILJP010000211.1:0-8652 GCA_044377135.1 Fluviicola sp. | reverse complement strand
ACGTCGTGTACATCGCGCGGTGGTGTTCCTTCAATGAATGCAAAACGAAGATCAATCAACTCTTGGGTATTGTGCGCCGCCAAATCAACCATTCCGTGAAGGTATTGCTGATAATCGCTCACATCATAAATCCAGGTAAAGCCCTGAGGCCCCAAATCGAAACCGATTCCGTAAGGCGTAATGTAACGACCTATCTCTACATCTTTCACCAATTCAAACGGCGCGTTGTAATACGTAATGGTATCATTGGTGATTGTGGTAGCCAATGTATTCAACGTAGAAGAAGCTACAGAACCACTAAGCGCGATGGTATCGGTGCTTGTTTTGTCGTAGATCAACGCATTGTTGACAACGAAAAAGCTGTTGTCGAGCGGTGTGTATTCAAACAACGTTTTCGGTTGCGGAAATTGCGTTTCCAAGACTGAATCGGCTGTTGCGGCCAGGTATGTTCCTTGCGTAAATTCTACCGCAGGTCGGTCGCCACCCGAAACTTTTCCGGCTACAGGATAAGCATCCCATTGCACCATGGTTGTTTCTGAAGGCATTCCCAAGCGGTTGTTCCCTGATTTATCAACCATCGCCAAGGTATTGTCAAAATCATAATACACTTCCAGCGCACCGTAGTTAGGATGCGATGCATCGATTTTTTTGTCTTTCCAGGTAGCAATTGTTGCGGCATCCAACGCTGTGGTCCAAACGGCAAATTCATCCAAATCGCCGCTATAGTTGTAGCCTTGATCCCAATTAGAACCTAACACAAACTTGGCAACCGTTCCGATGGGACGTGTTAAACCTGTTCCTGAATGCCACAAAACACCGTCTTTGTAGATGAACATTTGACCTGTACTCGTTTTTTTGACAAAAGTCCAGTGATGCCAGTTGTTATCAATATCTGCTGCTGTGGTAACTTTATTGATGCGATCATACCCGTTTCCGGAACCTGCATCAAAATAAATGGAATTGTCTGACCACGGAAAGTGAATATTCAAAATGCGGTTATTCAACGAATCTACAGCTTCCAAAACCGATGTGTTTGTTCCGAAACTTCCGTTACCTTTTGCCCAGAAAGCAATGGAAACATCACCTCCTAAATCCACATTACTCATGTTCACTTCAGCATAATTGGAAGCGGTGGTTCTGAACACACCGTTTCGTCCGTCATAATCGAGTGTCGAAGATGCAATTCCACTTTGTTGAGCCATCAATTGAATCATTGATCCGGCTGTATTGGCATCGGTATAACTCAATTCAATCACAATGTTGGAAGTTCCGTTCCATGTAAACGGTGTTGAAAAATTCAATTGGTAGTTTCCGGCGCTGATTCCCGATAATTGATCGTTGAATACATTCGTAAATCCGGTAGTTTCCCAAGCCGTTAAAGCTGCATTATTGGTTGCTTTTATTCGAATGGAAACATTTTGTAAGTTGGATATCGCATTCTGAAAAGCGAATTCCATTCCTTGTAAATCTCCGGTTGTAGCTCCTGAAGCCAATAGATCTGCGGCAGAAACCATCCATTGCATGGTGTGACCATTAGAACCTGTATTAACGATCGCCATTGGCGAAGCCGCTGTTCCGGCAACTGCATAATTGGTGGTAGCATTCGGTAAACGGCGTTGTACGCTTTTCCACACCTGATCATAGGTTGGCGTGAGATTGTACGAACTCGTTAATGGTGAAAGTGTATTGATCTTGTAGCGCATTCCGTTTACACGCACAGAATCCATGATTCCGGTATGATCAAAAATACGGGTATAGGTCAAATAATCCCATTCTCCGCAATTGTATTGATCCCAAGTAGTTAGAGGGCTACATTTCAACTTGTAATACATCAATACCTTTTCGAAGCGTTTCGTATCCAACGAAGCCGGAAACTGAAAATCGGCACGTCTGGTTTCTATGGAATCAAAAGTGAATGTTTGCACCCAAGTAGTATCTTGAGCTGTGGCTAGTTGCAGTGTCAAAAACGACACCAGTGTTAGTAAAAATAACTTCATTAGAAAAACGTTTTAGCTGCCTCAAATATACACTAAAGATTTAGCACATTGAAGTTTTTGAGGCGAGACAAATACACGACAAATAACATATTGAAAGAATCGGAATACGCTAAAATACGGCACGTTAACGTGAGTCCAACTTGAAGAATCTCACGTTATGAGAATTATCATTCGTGTGTCTGGAAAATAGGCAACCGATTAGCAGTTGTCTTTTCGTAATAAACGCTTCGTTTGTAAATGAAGAATAATTGATCCCATGCGTTGTTGGCAAATGCAGGATCGGTTCGTTTTTTTGAATAAAAATCTTGCGCTAATGCCGGATCATGTTCTAATATTTCTAACGCTTTGTCTTCAAAAACATAAGCTGAAAAGTATTCTTTTTGTTGGAGGTAACTGTCAAAGAAATTCCATGAAAAGTAACTGTCTTCTGCCGCAGGTTCCAGCACCGAAACAATGAAGTACGATTTTGGTTGTTGCGTTGAGATCATTACCGTTCCTCTTGGAATGAGCAAAGTATCTTCTTCTTTCGAAATTTGGGTTCCGTTGTGTAAAAAATGCCCTTCATACGGTTGTTTCGGCGATTCGTATTTCACTACTCTGTTTGTTGTAACAGGAATGATTGAATCGTTGAGAAGCGTTGTCATTTGGATACCGTTGGCTTGTAACCGGGCAATCACTTCCGTATTGGAACCTCCAACAAAATAAGCTTTCGGAATAGCAACAGAACTAGAGGAAACGTGTGTCTGAAAAAGCGGTACTTTCTTCGTGAATGGTTGTTTTCGATCGTAGAACAAACGCTCAAGACCGGTAACCGGACTGGTTTTATAAACAGCTTTGAAACCTTTAAACAACACAGAGTCGGCCTTTTCGGTCAATGTATAGTTGTAGTGAAACGTTTGCTGTTGTAAACTCCATTCGATGGCTTTTTGGCGTGCCGACTCGATATCCGGAGCGCATTCTTTTGTCCATCCGATCAATTCATCTATAAATTGTCGGGTTACTTCCACCCGTTCGGGGAAAGGTTTCAACATATGCGTTTCAACCGTAAAGCTCAGCGCGTGAAACAAGGAAGCATAGCCCATTGCATAGCGCGGTAAATCGTTGAATGCTACAATTCCTTTGTCTGGGATATCATCTTTCAGCTCGACATATGGAAACAAATCTGTTTTGTGTTTTTTCAAGCGGGCAGTCAGCGATGGAATGCATTTATCATAGGTCAATGAGCGCATGGAAGGTGCCATCCGTTCTTTCATAGAAGCAATATAAGTGAGCGTATATTGGTAATCGGCGCCGTTGCTCACATGCGTATCAACAAAAACATCCGGATCTAAAGCCTGGTAAAGCGTCACAAACGTCAACGCATTCGGAGAATCCATTTTAATGAAATCGCGGTTTAAATCGAGGTTTTGGCTATTGCCACGAAATCCGTATTCTTCGGGGCCGTCTTGATTGGCGCGACTGTTGGATGAACGATTAAACATGCCCCCTACATTGTAAGCAGGAATAATGGCAACAACAGGTAAACCAGCTGTTTTCTTTCCGTTTTTGATCCAATTATCGATCCAAATCAAACAGGCATTTACACCATCGGGTTCTCCGGGATGAATGGCATTGTTGATCAAAATAGTTGTATTCTTCCGCGCTTTTTCAAACGTTTTTACCGAATCTTGAGCTCCGTTGATGATGCATACGTAAATCGGCCAATCGGTGTCTGACTTGCCCATGGCATACAATTCGATCTCGGTATGTTCGCGGTCGAGTTTCTGGTAATACGCAATCAATTCCGGATAAGTTGGCGTAGTATTTCCTGACCACTGTGCCTTCACTCCGATAGAGATCAGCAACAAAAACGGTAAAACCAAGTGTGTTTTCATGAGCAAAAGTTGCTTTAAAAATAGCCATTACAGGCAGAACAGACTTCTTTACAAGTTGAAAACGCCAATTATTTCCAGCGTTTTTTCATCCATTTGGCTTGATCTGCTTTGCTTAAGAAGGTCCAGGCTAGAATTCGGCTTGTTTTATTTCCTTGTGCCATCGGGAGAATCTTCACTTCTGCAACTTCTACCGAACGAAGCATTCTACCGGCGTTTTTGAGGTTCGATTCTTTGGAAATCAAGGTAGAAAACCAAAAACAATTGGAGGCAAATTGCTTGCTTTCTTTGATCATTCTGTCTACAAAACCGGCTTCACCACCTTCGCACCACAATTCATTGGGTTGTCCGCCAAAATTCAATACGGCAGCAGTCGGTTTTTCCTGTTTCAGGTTCGACAACTTACGCATGGTTCCTGCAGCTGCGGCTTCTTGTGAAGCATGAAACGGCGGATTACAAATGGTAAGATCTATTTGGTCTTTCGGCTGAATGATTCCTTCAAAAATATGTTCGGCATTGGGTTGTAAACGCAATTCTACATTTCCTTTCAGGGTAGCATTTGCTTCCACCAATCGCTCGGCCGACTCAATCGCCACCGGATCAACATCCGAACCGATAAACGACCATTCATATTCGGCGCGACCAATAATCGGATACACGCAGTTGGCTCCTACCCCAATATCGAGGCAACGAATTGCTTTTCCGGTTGGTACTTCACCTTCCGATTCACCTGATCTGGAATCGGCCAACAAATCGGCAATGTGGTGAATATAATCAGCTCGCCCGGGAATTGGTGGGCATAAATAATCTGTCGGGATGCTCCAATCGGTCATTCCGTAGTAATGGTGCAACAACGCTTTGTTGAGACTTTTAACGGCTTCCGGATTAAAAAAGTCAATGGAAAAATTACCGTAATCGTTTTCCTTAACGAACTTTTTCAGTTCAGGCGACGATTCGGTGAGGAGTTGAAAATCATACTTTTCGCGGTGTTGATTGCGCGGGTGTAATTTTACTTTCTCTGTAGGCTGAACTTTCTTTTTTCCTTGCATGACCGGATTTTCTAATGATTGTATTCCACGCAAAAACCACCAATGGTGACGCGAAACGAGCTACAAAGATACTCCTATCATTGAGTTTGCTTTCAATTAACCTGAATTTGGGGTAAATCTTAGATTTAGCAACCAATTATTCGCCGCTTTGCCACAGATTCCCCAGATTTTCACAGATAAAACCAACTGTATTCTATCAGCAAGCGGATAGCTAAAAAACGTTGACTACTCTTCTTCACTATTATTCTAGAAAGCAGACAATGATTGTATCTGAAATCGAACTCATTTAGAGTTACATCATCTTCCCTTCTTTGATGTATTCTTTTTTGATGCCGTCAATTAGAAATTGTGCGCACATTTTGTTCTTACCAGCTTCGGCGGTTTTCAAACAAGCGTATTGAACTACATTGACTATATTGGCTCCGGTAAGTTCGTAGGTTCGCGACAGATTTCGCAAAGAAACATCATCTTCGAGTGGTAGTTCTTTCGGCAGATTATTCTCCCACAATAGAATGCGTTCTTCCACTCCCGGACTTTGATACTCGATGATTGTTTGAAAACGGCGGGTAAACGCGATATCCATATTGTTTTTCAGATTCGAAGCCAGGATTACCAAACCGGGATGTGTTTCGATTCGCTGCAACAAGTACGAAACTTCCTGATTGGCGTATTTATCATGCGCATCGCGCACACTGGTTCGTTTTCCGAATACCGAATCGGCTTCATCAAAAAAGAGAATCCAATCTTTGTTTTTAGCTTTATCAAAGAGTTTTGAGAGGTTTTTTTCGGTTTCTCCGATGTATTTTGAAACCACCATCGACAAATCGATACGGTAAACATCGCGACCGGTATATTTCCCCAGCAAACTTGCCGTAAGCGTTTTTCCTGTTCCAGGCGGTCCGTAAAACATGACACGGTAACCGGGTTTCACTTTTCCTTTCAAGCCCCATTCTTCCATCAGAACATGGTTGTAGGTAAGCCATGTTTGAATTTCCTGAATTTCGGCCATGACTTTATCTTGCAAAATCAAATCACTCCATTCAAGGTTGGTTTGGATAATATCCGCGGGGAAATTGGCGCTCATGCGCGGTTTTAGAACTGCTCCGGTAGTAAACAAAGCCAGGTATTCTTCATCCATGATTAAACGTCCGCTCATAATGGGCTCACCTTCAGGAACCGATTCTAAATCGAGAATTGCCATGCGAAACAACACCGATTTTGTAAGCAAGTAGTCGGTCATCATCAACCGCGATTCCAAATCATTTCCGGCAATGATGAATAACAGACCTTCTCCGGTTGGCAAAATTCCTTGATGGTTTTTTCCTTTTGCTCCGCCAAAATCCGGAAAATCTCCTCCTTTAGGGAAAATTGTACCTAGTTCACTGTTCAATAATCCGGGATCGGTATGCGGAATCAAGGTTAAGGTCAGTGCCATTAAATCGACCTCTGTTAATTGGTATTGCACGATGAAATTGGCTAAAGCACTTTGATCAGGTGACAATTGAAGTGTTGGTGGAATCGCTTCTTCTTTCTTGACTTCGGTAATCAAACGAAATTGGAGCATTTGCCTTACAAAAGTGATGAGTTGTGTCAAAACTTTGGTAGGCATTGGCATTTGTTGTGACATGTGGATTACATCGTTTTAAGTGAATAATGGTTCAAACGTGAACAAGATACGGAAAGAATTTGGAATGGCAAACGCTTGACGCTGGCAGGATGCAGGAACTGCGTTAACCATTATACTATCCTCTTTTGATCTTACTTTTTGTCCTTTGCAACAAAAAGTAAGCAAAAAATGCAAGTCGTGGCAAACACCACAAGATTAAGGTAATGACTAAAGACTTTCCTCTTTTAACCTTACGGAAAGTAATTAAAAACAAACTTTCGGTAAATTCCTTTAAACGTGGTGACGCTTTTTCACCTTTACCTGAGCTTTTACGCCGATTTTCGCATCGATTGGCACACTAATAAACGTAGGTGTTTCAACCGTTCCGGTATTCAATGTACACGTCAATTTCAAGTACGCAGCAGATGGCATCAGTAACAATTCTTCTTGCGAAAAGTACAATGAATTGACTGTTTCAGCAGTTAATACACCATTCACAACAGAACCATAATTAGCACTTTTAATGGTCATTGTTTTAGGCGCAATTGCCAACGGTTGGAAGTTTTGATCTAACCAGACAAATGTTCCGGTAACATCTAGTTGAAACTCATTCTTCACTTTCACATCAAGCGCCGCTTCTTCAATGGTAGAAAAATCGAGCGACGACACATTCAGTTCCAGCGTATCGTCAATCACCAAAGCCGAAAGTTGCATGTTGACCGGTACATCTCCTTCAAGTGACAATTCAATAAGACTTGTTTCAACAAATGAATTTTGTAAGGTATAAGCAACCGGATTGAACTGAACGGCATAATCGGCTTCAACCGTGACTGCCTTGGCTTCTATCAAATCAATGATGGTTGAATTTTGTTCGTTCAAGGTAAATGAGGCAATTCCGGGATTGATATCCAAACCGCTGATTTGTGCGGGATCGAGCGACATCCATTGATTGAGCAACGAGGTTTGCAATGGTGTAATGGTTCCGTTTTCATCAATTGCTTTTAAGGACGTTAATTTGAATCGACCGGGAGCATCTACTCCATTCTTCACCGACAAAGACAGTGAAATACCGTTTAATCCGAATGATCCGGATGGAATGTTCTTGAAGAAATCGACATCAGTAGAAACCGATTGTGTGATGATTTCATTGCCAAAAAAGCCCGTTGCCGCTTCCAATACCACGTCTTGAAGAGTTACTTCAAAATACAAGGTATCATAACGGGTAATGGTTACCGGTGGACCGGTTGGATCTGTGGTGATTTTCAATTTCGAAAACACGGAATTGAGCGAATCTTGCATTTCACCCATCGTTTCAAAAGAAAATCCTGAAATATCGACCTGACCTGTGATAAACGACGGAATAGCTGATGTTCCTGGTGATGCAATCGGCGCAGTGATCAACGTAGCACCATTTTTATCCGAGTAAGGAAATTCTGCTTTAAAAGTGGTATTGGTTGGAATCACATTTCGGGCTTTGTATTTCAAGATACCCGATTTCACTTTAAAAGACGTCAACTGCACGGGATGCACATCGAGCACCATATCAAATTGGTGAAAAAGCGACGAACCTGGTTGGACGGTATAGCTTTCAACATCCAATGAAATTTTAGCACTTACGGTAGTATCCGGAATTTGAATGAGTTCGGAAACAGCAGACTTGTACAAAGATTCTTCGAAGCGAAGATGCGTGGTACCGTTGTCATCGTAAACAATGGAATCTTCGACCAATGAATGGAGCGTAAGGGTATCGTTTACCAAGGGAAAGGTCCAATCACCGACCCAGGTAGTTTCTTTTTTACAGCTGGAAAATAACGCAATACATCCCAAAACAACCGCCAATTGTTTCATTCACCTACTCTTTCGTTCGTAATAGTTTTGGCTAAATATAGAGCTTTTAACCAAATCGAACGAATTAGATTTATCGTTCATAAACGAACAAACAGCAATGATCAACTTCCGGCGAACGAAATCATTTGGCTTTTTCTACGTTTTTGGATGATTGAGTTCTGCTCATCTTTGTTTCACTTTTCCAGTATTGCATGGTTATGAATGAAATGACAGCACTAGAAGCCATTCCTTCTAACAGCAACGCCAAACAAGCATGACCGAGACTTATTTTGTTATTCCAC
>JBILJP010000210.1:0-8680 GCA_044377135.1 Fluviicola sp. | reverse complement strand
GCGTAAGAACTTCTGGTTGGATATCAAGCTTTATTCGATCTTCTTCCGTATAAATCCTTCCTCCTTTTTTTTTTATTTCAACTAGTAAATCGTAAATGTCATTCATCTCAAACAGTCTTATTTTGTTTTCAATATTTTCTTTAAAATTCGAATGTTTCTACCACACTACCCTCAGGTCCAGGCTCATTAGATTTCGTATTAATCCACTGTTTAACTTCAATCATTTCTGCATGTTCAAACACTTTCGTTCTTTCGAAAACATCCTGTAAAACAAGTCGAACATTGAAGCTTTTATTGTACTCAGCAATTAATCCCAAAGCCTTCATACTATAACCTCCAAGATCAAAGAAATCGTCTTTTCTACCGACATTTTGCTTATCTAATACCATTTCCCAAATCTCTGCTACTTGTGCTTCAATCTCATTTAATGGGGCAATATACTCCACCCTTGGGACTTCTGAAGAAGACACATCAGGTAACTCCTTTCTACTAATTTTCCCGGAATCGGTTAGTGGGAACTCCTCTAAATACACGAAAATGGAAGGAACCATATACTGGGGCAGCTTTGTTCCCAAATTCCTTTTTATTTCTGTATGATCCAGGATTTCCTTAGAGCGATAGTAAGCCACTAAAAACTCAAGGTCTTCTTTTTTCTTAAGCACAACAACGCTTTCTTCGATCTCCGGAATGTTTAACACATGATGTTCAATCTCCGTCAACTCTATCCGATGCCCATTCAGTTTTACTTGTCCGTCTTTTCTTCCGATAAATTCAATTTCGCCCTTAGGATTGCGCATTCCCAAATCACCTGATCGGTACACTCTACCATCACCAGTTCTGGGATCAACTGTGAACACCCGATCTGTTTGCTCTGAATTGTTCAAATAACCTAGAGTCAAAAAGTCACTTTTGTAGACGATTTCTCCTTCTTCGTAAATACCAACCTCGATATCCAATTCATTCAATAGCATTACTTCCGTTTCGGCAACTGCCTTACCAATGGGTATATTTATTCTCGTTAAGTCGGTGTCATGGTCTAAGAAATGTTGCATGGTAATTGTAGACTCCGTGGGTCCGTATCCATTTACGAATACGGCTTGCTTTTTAAACCAAAGCTTAAAGCTTTCAATATCTGATAATTGTACAGCTTCACCACCAAGAACAACCAAGCGTGGGGTTTTAAACGATGTCTGAACACGCTCCATTAAATAGCGATAAATGGTAGGTACCATGTGAAGCACTGTGATATCCTCCTCATTTATCCAGTCTGCTAAACGATCCAAACCATCTTCTTTAATATCGTATACATTCAGCGAGGCGCCATTAAACAAGGCGCC
Source organism: Fluviicola sp. (assembly GCA_044377135.1). Classification (GTDB taxonomy): domain Bacteria; phylum Bacteroidota; class Bacteroidia; order Flavobacteriales_D; family Crocinitomicaceae; genus Fluviicola. The sequence goes on along the minus strand of JBILJP010000210.1, from coordinate 7,343 downwards.
ATAAATATCCATCACCGAAGCATCAAACGTGTAGTAGGGCAGCAGGCTTAATACATCCTTATTCGAAAGGTGTAAGTTGTTAGTATAGTTTCTTATATGATGGAGTACATTTCTGTGGTTTTGAATCACACCCTTAGGTTCACCTGTAGATCCTGAAGTATACAATACATAGGCTTCTGAATTCGGAAGTGTTTTGACTTCAATATTGGTTTGATCCGATAAGAAAACTTCATCAACATTTATCAACGAAACAGCATCTGAATGCTCAATGATTTCTTTGGCCAATTGAACCGTTGAATTGCACACCAAAATAAGCTTACAATCGGCATCATTCAACATGAATCTTAACCTTAAAGCAGGATTAGTAGGATCAAGCGGTACATAACTTTTTCCCGCTTTTAAGGTTGCCAACATACCTTTAACGGCATTGACACCATGATTTAGTAGCAAGGCAACTCTTTGACCATCCTTAGGCATTTTTTCAAGAATAATCCTTCCTAAACCATTGGAGTGTTCATTCAATACTTTATAGGTGATTCGCGCATTTTTTTGAACAATAGCCAATTCATTTGGATATTTATTCACTTGTGTTTCAAATCGTTTAACTATTGTTTGGTCGATTTGGTCTGGAGTAAATGGTTCAAAGTCATTCTGAATGATAATTTTCTGATTGGATTCTTGAACTGTTTCAAACAATTTCAACTTGCCAAGTTCCATATCTGGATTACTCGCAATCTGTTCAATAACAGATAAATACGTATCAATCCAATACTTAATCGTTTCTGTTTTGAATAGTGCTCCATTGTAAACACAATCAATTGAATAGGCATTTTCGTGACTTTTAACGTAGCATTCAATATGAAATTTTGACGGGTTGTACAAGTTACCAGCAATTGGGCTAAAATCTGTTACCGTTTCCAAATTACTCGTGTCAAAATCAATCATATTCATGAAAACCGGACTGATAGGAAACTGAGTTCTATCTCTGGGTAATGATAGCTCATCCAATAGACTTTCAAACGGATACGATTGATTGTCTAACGCTTCTAAAATAGTTTGATTCACCTTATCCAAGAATTTTTCCGCGGTTAAATCGCTATCAATACGATCTCTTAACATAAGTGTATTCAAGAAAAACCCAATTAGTTCTTTTACTTGGACGTGATTTCGATTCGCTACGGGAGTTCCAACGATGATATCTTTCTGCCCCGTGATCCTGCTTAGAACTATTTTAAAGGTTGAAACAAAAAATGAAAAAAGACTCAGTTTTCTTGTGTTCACCAATTGCTCAATCTGAAGTTTCACATCTCGCGTAATAAATATGCGATAGTAACTTGAACTACTTTTCTTGGCGTTAATATTCTTGACGTAATCAATCGGGAGATTTAATTTGGGTAAGTTCCCAGATAATTTGTTTAACCAATAATCCCTTTCACCGACTATATTTTGGGAATTTACTAATTGATTCTGCCACGCGGCATAATCCCGGTATTGAATATCAAGTATGGGTAAGTTTGATTCAATGCCCGTTAATTTTGATTCGTAAATTGTGGTTAGATCTCGAACGAAAAGATCCATTGACCAGCCATCACTGATAATGTGATGCATATTGTAAAGCAATTGATAATCCTCGCCCCTATTTATGAGCGCTACTTTCAACAAGGGTAATTTTGACAGGTCGAATGTGTGATTAAAAAAGGTATCTTCTACAGCGCTTTGATCCTCTTTTTGAAATACTTCCAATTCAATCGTTACATTCTCATGAACTTTTTGGTAAGGGACTCCTCCTTCTTCAAAAAATGTCGTTTTCAATATTTCATGTCGCGAAACTAACGCTTGTAGAGACTCCTTAAATACCTCAATATTTAATTCTTTAGATAAGCGCTCTTGCCCTGATAAATTGTAAGCATTTGACACTCCCTCAATCGCATTTAGCAACCATAGTCGGCTTTGAGAAGGTGACAGCACATATTTTGATTGTTCCTGAATTTTATCAATTTGAACATATTTCACCCGCTTTAGCGATTGAATTAACTCAGCTTGTAATTCAGGTGTAGTATGCAGAAACAGTTCGCTAATGGTTGGTTTCACTTCAAATTGTTGCCCAAATTCATTCGCGATCTTTATGGCTTTCAAACTATTCCCCCCTCTCTCAAAGAAGTCATCCTTAACACCAATTTTTTCCTGTTGCAAAACTTCTTCCCAGATGCGCACCAACCTCTCTTCAATATCATTTTTAGGTGGTACGTACTCAATTCCGATGGACGTATTCAGCCCTCCAGAATTTTGCAAGACTTTTCTATCCACTTTTCCATTTGAATTAAGTGGTAGAGCTGCCAATTGGACGTAATGTCCAGGGATCATAAATGGAGGTAAATAATCCTTAAGATAGGCACGCAAAGCAGTACTCGTTTGCTTTGATTTCGCAGTAATGTACGCAACTAACTCCCTATCCTTCGTTTCATTTCCAATCACCATTACCACAGCCTCATCAATGTCAGGATGTTGCAATAATCGATGCTCAATTTCTCCCAATTCAATTCGATGACCTAGGATTTTAACCTGATTGTCTTTACGACCAATAAATTCAATTTGACCCTCCGCGGTCCATTTTCCAAAATCACCCGTTTTGTAGATTCGCTCATCCGTTTTATTCGGATTTGTAACGAATTTTTCCGCGGTAAGCTCCACATGATTTAAATATGCTCTTGCCAGTCCGTCTCCACCTACACAAATTTCTCCTATTACACCAACAGGAACAGGGGCGAGCGCATCATCCAAAACATACACTGTACTATTTGAGATAGCTGAGCCTATGGGAATAGTACGCGCATTTGCGTCTAGATTTTCTATTGGGTACCACGTAGAAAAAGTGGTATTCTCCGTTGGTCCATAAACATGATGAAGCTTAACATTTGGACAGTTTTTTTGGAATTGATTTACATGTTTTACCGACACCTGCTCTCCCCCAAATAAAATGTATTTTAGATTCTCCAACCCGTCTAACTCTGATTCTACTAACGAATTAAACAATGCGGTAGTTACAAAAAAGCACGTAATTTGTTCTTGCTTTATGAGGTCATTAAATTGATCTGGGTTCAAGAAAATATCTTTCGTTGAAATCACAAGACGTGCACCATTGAGTAGCGGCATGAAAATATCAAAGGTTGACCCATCAAATGAAAAATTTGATAGTCCTAGTATTTTATCATCTTGACCCACTGAAATGTAGTTTGACTCTTTCACCAAACGAACGACAGCTCGCTGTTCAATCATAATTCCTTTAGGAACACCAGTAGATCCAGAAGTATACATTACATAAGCAAGATCTTGTGCAGTTGTCACTATTTCTAACGGATCTACACTAAAATCGGATGGGGTGAACTCGACGTCTATTGCAAAAATGCTGCCTGAATGATAGTCAATGTCCAATAAAGCATTCGCTTCTGTAATCAATAATTGTATATCCGTTTCTTCCGCAATCTGTTGTTTGAAACTCGCCGGATGCCCAGGGTTGATTGGTACATAAACACCACCTGATTTTAAAATTCCCAAAATAACGATAACTGTCCAATGGGTCATTTCCAATTGTATCCCAACAGTGTCATTTGGCCGAATTCCATAATTTGTCGTCAAACAATGTGCGAGTTGATTGGACAACTCATTCAGTTCTCGATACGTTAATGAATCATTTTCAAATATGACAGCTATACTATTGGGTGTTTTCGCAGCTTGTTCCTCAAAAAGTAAAGCTATCGTTTTATCATTCGGATAACTTACCTCTGTTGTATTAAAATCGAAAATCAGTTTTTCTTTTTCCTTGTTTGTTAAATATCCCACTCGACCAATTTCTGTTGTCGGGCAGTCGAGTAAACTAGTAAGCAATTGTTTAAAGTGCGTCATTAAGCCCTCAATCATCTTAACATCATACACTTCTTTGTTGTAAATCAATTTGAATGATAAATAATCTCCAACTTCCTGAAAGTGAAGTTCAATATCAAACTTTACCTTCGAATCACCTAAAACTTTTACCGTGGATAATTGAGTTTCATCAATCGCCATTGAATCAGACATCTCACTAATATTGTGATACGTCATTGAGATATCAAACACTGGGCTTCTGCTAGAATCTCGTTGTAAATCCAGATCTTCTACTAATCGATCAAATGGATAGGATTGGTGATCGTAAGATGTTAGAATGTTATGTTTTACATTTTGATAGAACACATCAAAGTTTTCATCAGGATTAATCTCGTTTCTTAGAGCCAGCGTATTGACGTAAAAACCGATTTGATCTTTTAAATCAGCATGATCCCTTCCTGCTACAGCTGTACCAATTATGTTGTCGCGTTGGGCTGTATATTTATACATTAAGACATTCCAGGCGGCTACTAAAAAGATAAATCGACTGCCTCCATTTTTTTGAACATATCTCCTTAGTTTGTCGGTTGTATCCGCATCTAAATAGGTGCTTAATTCATAACCGTCATATGTTTTTACTCGAGGGCGTTGATTTTTTGAGGGGAAATCCGTTGATGGCAATTCACCTGAAAGCACGTTTAACCAGTATGATTTGTGGCTTTGATAGGCTTCTCCTTCTAAATGCCTCAATTGCCAAGCTGAATAATCTTTGTATTGAATTGGTAAGTTTTTGACCTCTGCAGCACCCTTAGAACTGTAAGCTTGATAAAATGAGAACACATCCTTAGACAATACTTCCATTGACCAACCATCGCTAATTATGTGATGCATGTTGTAATAAAAGATGTACTGCTCATCTCCGATTTGTAGTAAAGAAGCTTTAAGCAAAGGCCCATTTTCCAGATCAAATGGTTTATTTGAATCTTCCGTAATGTAGGAACGCACTTTTTCGTCACTATTGTCTTCACTTCTAAAATCAATGTAATCAATTTTGAATCCTACCTGCGCACGATCCAACACCCACTGTTTTATTGTTCCAGAGTCATCTGTCTTAAAAACTGTTCGTAATATTTCATGACGATCAATCGTGTCATTTATCGCCCTTTTGAAATGATCAATATTTATATTCTCATTCAAGTGATGATTTCCTGATATGCCATAGGCAGTGGCTCCTTCGTCAAATTGACTTAATACCCAGAGTCGTTTCTGAGCAGATGATAAATCATAAGGTCCATCCGATTCTACGGGTTGTATGTCCTCATAGTTTGATTTTGCTTCACCCCTTTTCAAAAAAGCCAGTAACTCTTCTTTATTTTCTTTGATTTCATTTAATAAATCATCAGGGATAGAATCATTATTGAATTCAATATTTAGCTTATTGTTATTGGCCGAGATATAAATCTCATTTTCTAACAGTCGAGCAATTAACTTATGCATTATAGTTCAATTTTATTTTTGAAGGTGGAAGCCTTACGCCCATCCTGCATTTGATTTACTTTTCTGATTGTCTCAACTTTCTTACTTAATTCACAAATATTAGCGTTTTCAAGTACATCGTTTATCTTGAGTTCTATATTTAATTTTTGGTGGATCAATCCAACTAACGTCATTGCTTTTAATGAGTCTAGTCCTAAATCGAAAAAATCATCTTTAATTCCGATTTCTTCTATACCAAAATATTGCTCGAACAACTCACAAATTGTTTTTTCCATGTCTGTCTCAGGCGCAATGTAAACATTTGCTAAGACTGGACGACTTTGTACGTACTGTGCTTTTTCTTTGAATATTGGTTCTAGTTCAGTGTCTTTTAATAGCAATTCAAGATCGCTTGTAAAGGTAGTAAGACTCGGAATACCGTATCCTAAGGATCGTATTAAAATTTCCACCCCTTCTTCATTGGTTATTCCATTTGCTATGTGCATCATTTTTTCTTCTTCCGATTTATTCTGTAAAGCTTCCAAAGCCATACCTGTCTCCGACCAAGTATGCCAACCAATACTTTGGATATGTTTGTTGTTTGCACGTGCAAAGCTATCCTGAAACATATTGGCTGTCGTGTAAGCAACCTCTCCAAATGGAGCCGCTACCGAAGCTGCTGAAGAACACAGAACTATAAAATCCAAATTTCTACTAGAAGCTAAATAATTTAAAACGATTGTTCCATAAATTTTGGACGCAAACACTTGTTCACTTGCCAATTGTGGCCTGTTTTGTATTATTCCTGCGTAATCACCAATTCCAGCTGTATGAATTATTCCATTTATTTTGCCAAATTGACTTTCTGCTTTGGTCAACTGTTCCTTCATCTGCGACGCATCTTCAATGTTGACATTTAAATAAATAACATCATTTCCAATTTTTTCCAATTGGTCCTTTACTTCTGATTCAGGCTTTCGTCCAGTCAGAATTAATTTTGCTTTGTACTTTTTGGAAAGGTATTCGCTAAATACTTGCCCCATTCCGCCAACTCCACCAGTTATTAGATAGGTTCCATTCGTTTTTATCCGGACGGGTAATTGGTCGTTCGGTTCAAGTTTTACTTGATCATAAAATTGGCTCCATCTATTTCCATTTCGATACGCAATCATTGGAGTTTCATCCTCTGAATAAATTTCATCCAATAAATTAGTTGAAACCATTGGTTCATGAACTGGATCAAGGTCAATTTGTCTACACCGTAAATTAGGGTACTCTTTTGAAATCGTTAATACCGGACCTAAAATCGAAGTTCTCAGCGGCATGCATTCATCATCTACATTCACATTAGAAGCAAAGCTTGTTACGACCTTTATTCCAATCGGATGAAATGGAGATATTTCTCCGATTGCCTTCGCACAATTCAATAAACTATAATACCCTATTTCAAGGTTTTTACTCGTTGAATCATACGTGAGCTTTTCTGCTTCAATTGTGTAATTCCAAAGGTGAATAATCTCATCCGGTAGAAGATTAGTTGACTTTAAGGTATTGAATAAAGCCTGATAATCTTCTTCGTTGCCTGGATTTAGGACAAACTCTAAACTGTTTTTTTGTTCAAATTGAGCTCCTTGAATGACTTTAACTATCGTTTTTTTATCCTTTTGTAATTGATCAATTATGGTTTCTTCCAGCTGATTCTCATTGACAAAAAGAAGGTAATTTTCATTCGGTTTACTCTTTACAGGAGTTGGTAATAAGCGTGCTTTTTTCCAAGTCAATTCATAAAACCAGTCGGCTATGTTGTCTTTCTTCTGATACGTTTTATTGGCTAATAGACCACCTAGCATCTCATAAAGACCTTGAGCCATTGGAAATTCAATCGGTTCAAAACTATATGTTGGAAGCGCAATTTTCTGCTTGTCTTTATCCCTTTGAATGTTCGCCCAATTAAGTTCAATTCCTGATTCCCATAATCTCGAAAGTTGATTCAATAAGAATAATCG
>JBILJP010000209.1:0-8697 GCA_044377135.1 Fluviicola sp. | reverse complement strand
CGTCAGGGGATGGAAAAGGAAACGGCCATCGCCGACATGCAGAAAGACATCGTAAAAGCACAACAGAGTGTTGAAATTGCCGAACGAACCGCTCATGCAGCCGTGAAAAAATCGGAAGGTGATGCTACTAGCGTAAAACTAGCTGTAAGTGCAGAAGCCGAGGCAACCAAATTGCGTGCATTCGCAGAAGCGGAAGCTACCAAAGCTCGCGCAAAAGCGGAATCGGAAGCGGTGAAACTGAAAGCCGACGCCGAAGCCGAGCGCATTACACTTACCGGTGCGGCCGAAGCCGGTAAAATTGCTGCAATCGGTAAGTCAAACGCCGAGGCTTATGAATTGGCGGTTGAAGCTTTGGGTGGAGATAACTTCACCCGATTCAAGATTACTGAAGAATTGTCGAAAGGACATATCAAGTTGATTCCGGATGTGTTGATTGGCGGTAACAACGGAGGCGGATCGGCCATTGACGGATTATTAGGGTTGAAACTCATGGAAATGATGGATCCCGAGAAAAAGCTGGAGGAAAAAACAGTGGTCATTCCTCCGAAAGAAACACCACTACCACCTAAAAAGGAGAACTAAAACTCCTGATCACCAAGGCCCTCTGTCTGACTTAGTCGGATGGAGGGTTTCTTTTCCGTCTATCTTTGATTCATTCAAAATGACCCTATTTTGAACGATTTCGATTGGACATCCTTCACGCAATGCTATCAAATCCACCATGGAAAATGCTTACAATGCTTGGACCAAGGCACATTTAATCAACAATGGTTTTTGAGCAAAGTCGTATTCAGCAATAGGGAAAGAAATAGTTAATTACCCTGTTTAAATACGAAATTTGCTGTTTCATCGTTTCAATTGCTAATGAAGATTTGTTTTCTTATTCCCCTAAGTTTGTTACTCACTGTATCAACCGTAAAGTCGCAGAAATTGCTTAACTCGTTTAACGAAATGAATTCGCTAAACTTTAATGGGACAAAAACAAAATCACCGATAAATAGATTGGCAAGAAAACTTGAATTCCGCGCCGGTTATGCACACTTGTATCGTCATGTTGTACTGATTGAAGAAACCGGTCAATGGGGAACATATAAAAGCAATTTGACCCACTTCACCGGAAATCAATACGTGATCGGGTTTGCACTGAATCAAGGAAGATTGTTTATCCCTGTTGATGTCGGTATGACGCAATGGAATCTGAAACTTGACGCAACTTACCGAAAAGATTATTTCTTTAAAGAAAACTTTGCAGGAAACGGAGGCGGATTTCGAACTCAATACGATGAATATCATGTAAAGTATACTTCAACGCATACCCGTCTTTTTCTTTCAACCGGAATAGGAGCAAAGCTTTTTCATCCGGATAGCAGGTTCAATCTAATTCCGACTATCCGCTTAAATGGAAGTGTGTTTTTAAAAAATCAGGTCGCTGAAAACACAGTAACCGAACGCAATTTTTCTGAAGGAACAGATATGCCGGGACCATATGGTGATTTTTTGCATGACACAACCTATAGTTATCCTACAACAGATGAAGTATTGGATGTGAATTTAACTTCCATTCGAATAGGAATGTCCTTAAGTAACGTTTTCCGGTTCCAAATTAATCAGCAATGGATCGTAGACCTAGAATTGGGTCTGTTGGTATACCCTGGTTCTTATATAACTTATGGAACAGTTACTGACAAGAAAAGCAGTTTCGGAAATTTCTCTATAGGTTACACCATTCCGCTTAAAGACGCAAAAAAAGCTGATTGATCCCGAGACAGATTGTTTTTTTCAATAAGAAACGAAACTAATTGTGCTTAGTAGAAGACCCGCTGTGGCGAATAACCGTAATCACACCCAATAAAAAAAGAATACCCGGATACAAGTATAATTTTCCGGTAAGTAAAAACGGGAATGCAAACCACGCCAGTCCGATAAGGATCATCAACGCGCCTAATACTACACCGTTATACATGTCGGGATGTCTGCTACTGTCCTTCATAGAATTATGATCATTACCACAAAAGTACGGCTTTCCGATTGGTTTTGATTAAAAAGAAATAGTTGATCGTTTTTCACGTTATAGAGTTAAACATCTCCAATGAATGCTCCGTCAACATCATTCGCACCATTTGCAGGTAAAATCGGTATGCGTCCATTACTAATGCTCCTTACAATAGTTGTTGTAGCAGGCTCTATCGGAGTAAGCGCGGGGTGCAAGAAAAAGAACAAGAAAGTAACGCCGGTATGTGATGGTACAAACCCTACCTACAATTCAACTGTAAAAGCTATTATAAATTCCAATTGTATCAGTTGTCATTCGGGTTATTCCTCTTACAGCGGACTTTCCGGTATTCTCAGCAGCGGAAAATTCAATCAACATGTGCAGGTAGATCAAGACATGCCTCAAAGTGGTCCGCTTTCGTCCGATCAATTGAATAAAATTCAATGCTGGGTAGAAGCCGGATACCCCGAGAATTAATCCTCTACATACACACGGTGCATGCGTTGTGACAAACCGGTCATTACTTCATACGGAATGGTTTCCATAGAAGCCGCAAAATCGTGCATGGTTTGATGCTTGCCTATGATCTCAACTTCGTCATTTTCGGCAACTTCCAAACCCGTTACGTTTACCATGATCATATCCATACACACACGGCCCAGCACTTCGCATCGCTTTCCGTGAATGTACACACATCCTTTTCCGTTGCTTAAACTTCTGCGGAAACCATCGGCATACCCCACAGGAACTACCGCAATTTGCATTTCGGAAGGTGCTTCAAAACTGCAACCATACCCCACTACATCACCTGCCTGTATGCTTTTTACTTGCGAAACAGCACTTTTCCAGGCAATGCCAGGCATCAATTCAGGTTCCACTTTCGCATCGGCGGTATAGCCGTATAAAACGATTCCCAAACGGATCATATCGTATTGTGCATCCGGAAAATGCAAGGCTCCTTCCGAATTGAGTAGATGCGCGATAAACGGGTATTCCAACTGTGTTTCCACGTAGGTTTTGAGCATGTCAAACGTGGCGATTTGTTGTTCGGTAAAGTGTGTATTTGTAAGATTATCAGCGTCGGCCAGGTGCGAATAAATACCTGTTACGCGAATTTCGGGTTGAGCTGAAACAGTTGCCAATAATCGCTCCTTCTCTTCCGGTGCAAAACCCAAACGGTGCATTCCGGTATCGAATTTCAAATGAATCGGGTAATTGCTTTCGCCAAGGTGAATTAGGGCTGTTACAAACGCATCCAATTGCTGAAACGAATAAATGGCAGGTTCCAAGCGGTTTTCAATGATCGTTGTGGCGTGTTCGATATCCGCATTCATCACAATAATCGGTTGGGTGATTCCCACTTTGCGCAATGCAACACCTTCGTCGGCAAATGCCACCCCGAAATAATCAACGCCTTCTTGCTGCAAAAACGAGGCTACACGCTCAGCTCCAGATCCGTAAGAAGAGGCCTTCACCATACATAAAATCTTGGTGGTCGACCGCAGGTTTTTACGGAAATAACGCACATTGTGGCGAATAGCACTTAAATCTATCTCTACCACCGTACGGTGTTTCAACTCCCTGCCTTTACTTACTTCTTTTTCAAATTGAATGGCACGACTTCCTTTTACCAACACAACCGTATCCTTCAACTCATTCCATGGAATGGATTCGTCCGCTTTCAGGAAATAAACCGCATCAACGTTAAATTCTTTGATCAATGTTTGAAGCGATTCTTTGAGACCTTGTGTACTTTCAGACAACCCGATTACCACAGCCCTTTTGCGATGTGCAGCCAATCGTTGCTGATAATACAAGGCTTCACGCAAGGCGTCGGTATCCAGGTTATACGTATCGTTGATAATGATATTTCCGTTGATTCCCGCAAACGTTTCCATGCGCAACGCCAATTGAGGGAGTGTTTTCAAGCGACTCTCGAACTGTTCTTCCGTGATGCCCAATTCTGCACTCAATGCGTTGAGTAAACCCAACATCGGTTCATAACCTTTTGTCAACCAGGGTTGATCGGCAGCAAGCGGTAGTGGTTGAATTCCTGCAACGGAAGCCAACTGCTGATTCGTTAAAGGAATGGAAGAAGCCACGAACGTGATCACACTATGGCGGAACAAGAGTAATTTTTCTTCCAATTGGTGCTCAGGTGACACAAAATTGGTACGGTGAGCGTTTCCGAAAGCAGTAAATACACCGATGGTCGGATGGATCATTTTTTCCAAACGGGCCATTTCTCCCGGTTCGGAAATACCTGCTTCGATCAACGCAACGTCAGCATCGGCGTGCATTTCAAGTAGGGAAAGCGCTACTCCTAGTTGCGAATTAAAGCTTTTCGGACTGCGAACTATGCGCAAATCGGGCGACAAGATATGATTGGCCCATTCCTTAAACGTGGTTTTACCAACGCTTCCGGTAATGGCTACAACCGGGTAATTGAATTGAGAACGGTGATGATTGGCCAGTTTTTGCAAGGCAACCAGCGGATCAATGACCTGAATAAAAACAGCATCGGGCAAGGTAGGAACAGCTACCTTTTCATCGATTACAAACCAGCGAACACCTTTTTCGTAAGCATCGAAAATAAAGGTTTCACCGCTGCGATTGGTTCCGTGAAGGGCAAAAAACAAGGCTCCGTTTCCCGAAAGCACTTTGCGTGAATCATACACCACATGCGAAACGATTGCTTCCGAAGAAACAACATTGGTTGCCTTGATGACACGACTGCAAGTTTGGAGCGAATAATTTAACTTCAATGTGCTATTTTGTTGTAGCACGAACGGCACAACGGTTGGTAAGTTTCAACGGCACCAACAAGTACCTGTCCTTCAGCCTTGGTCGTTCTGTGCGAATACTGTGCTAAATTACCACACGAAACGCAAATGGCGTGTACTTTGGTGATATATTCTGCACTGCACAACAATTGCGGCATCGGGCCAAACGGTTTCCCGAGGTAATCCATGTCTAAACCGGCGATAATCACACGCACACCTTGTCGGGCCAATTCATTGCAGACATCAATCAGACCATCGTCGAAAAACTGTGCCTCGTCAATAGCCACAATGCGTTCTTTTTTCCAGCTGGTCAAAATTTCCTTCGACTGCTGAATCGGAATGGCCGTAAAACTGGAACCTTTGTGACTCACTACATTTTCTTCGTGATAACGGTCGTCGATTGCTGGTTTGAAGAGTATTAGTTTTTGTTGTGCAAATTCAACCCGTTTCAGTCTACGAATCAGCTCTTCGGTTTTCCCCGAGAACATGGAACCACAAATTACTTCTATCCAACCGTGTTGGCGACCTTCCGACGGAAACTGCTCTAAAAACATCTACTTTCTACGTTATCAACAATGTACCTTAAACAACTATTCAACAGCGCCTTCAAACAGCCTCTTGAATTGAATAATTTTAGACTGCAAAAATTGTCAATTCTCAACTGGTAATTGGGTTCCGGTTAGCAAGTTGTTTGAATTGTTGAAAAGTACTGAACAACAAAAGACACGAATATGGATATGCAGGCGTTGATCGAGGAAATGGGTGCCTTGATTGTAAAAATCAAAAGCGGCGTTGCCACACAAGGCGAATTGGAAGCATTTGCAGCGGCAGCGGGCGAATTAAACGAACGAGCCATTATTTTGCGGTACAAATCGTACGAAGCAAAAGTGTTCGGAACACCTGTAACCCGCACAGCGGAAGTTTCACCGGTAAAAGAAGCGGAAGAAACACCTGCACACGAACCGCAATCGGATCTCATTATCGACGCACCCGTAGATCCGCATATCGTGGCGCAACCACAAGAACCGGTTGCCGAAAATGAAGATACCGAATTGAGTTTCGATTTATTTTCCATTGACAACGATGACGATTCATCCGTAGATGCGCGATTCATCGCGCATTCAGATGAATCCAAATCCGACGAACCAATAATGGCGCAATCAGATAAAATCATTCCGGAAAACGAAATCAATCCGCAAGACGGAATTGGTGCCGAAGAGGAAATGGAAGCCCCGATCATGCACGAAGAAGCACCTGAAATTGAATTAGCCGACGACGAATCGTTGATGGTGTATCCGGAAGAAGGTATCGAAGCGACCATAGAACACATCGAAAACACCACCACTACGGCCGAACCGGTCGTAGATGCGCAATTTATCGCGCATTCAGAAGAATCCATGTTCGACAACGAAACAAACGCGCATTCGGAAGAATCAATAACAGAAAACAACACCGTTTTCGAAGAAGAAGTCCCGGCGCAAGAAGCAATTGTCTCAACCACAGTAGAAGTTCCGGCGGGTGATGTTCACCCCGTTTACAAGCGATTAACCAACGAAGACAATTCATTGGCCGCCCGATTAATGGCCGTGCGACTGGAAACATTAAAAGGTGCTTTCGGTTTCAACGAGCGTTTGCAAATCATTCAGGAATTATTTGACGGATCCAACGACGATTTCACAAAAGCCATTGAACGATTGGATACCTTGAATTCGAAAAACGAAGCGCGCAACATCGTAAGCACTTACGCTCATCAATATGCCTGGGATAAAGACAGCAATCTTGCCTTGGAATTTATCCAAAAAGTAGAACGTCGTTATGCGTAAACTGCTCATTTGTTTCCTGCTGATTTCGTTTGGAATCAACGCTCAATTGGAACGGGCACGAACCGTTACCGAAACGCTTTGTTCACCCGGATTTCACGGTAGAGGTTATGTAAACGCCGGTGATTCCATCGCGGCAGAATACATTGCCGATCAATTCAAAAAAGCGGGATGTAAATCCTTTCCGCAAGGACTTTTTCAGCCATTTACGTTCAATGTCAATACCTTTCCGGGCGACATGCAGTTGTTCATTAACGGCAAAGAGTTAAAGCCCGGAGTCGATTACATCGTCAATGAAGCCAGCGGTGGCGGAAGTGTGGCAAAACAACTTGTTTACAAATTACCGATTGAAAGTATTTTCAACGAATCTTCGCTGAAAGCAGAACTAAAAACGCTTCAAACGACCACCGATCCGAATGGCAAAAAACTGTATCCGGTTGTGTTGTTGTACCTCACCGGAATGAAAGGCGACAGTTTGAAAAAAGCGTCGAAATTGGCCGTTCAGCTCACGTCGGATTATACGGTATTGCAAGTTAACGATACCAAATTTACCTGGTCGGTAAGCGACGAACAATACAAACACCCACTCATTCATGTGCAACAAGGCGCATTTGACATGACGGAAGACAAACACATCATCGACTTTACTATCGACGCAACATTACGCTCGCACACGGCAAGAAACGTGGTTGCATACGCTCCTTCGAAACGCAAATCAAAAAAACACATTGTTTTTACCGCTCATTACGATCATTTGGGTCGCATGGGTCAGGAAACCTATTTCCCGGGCGCGAATGACAATGCAAGTGGTACGGCAATGCTGCTTGAATTGGCGCACTATTTTGTGGAGCATCCGATGAAAAAGGTCAATGTAGTCTTTATGTCCTTTGCAGGCGAGGAAGCAGGCTTGATCGGAAGTCATTATTACGTAGAACATCCGTTGTTTCCGTTGGAAAAGATCAAGTTCCTGACCAACGTAGACATTATGGGAAGCGGCGAAGAAGGTATTACGGTTGTCAATGCAACCAAGTTTCCTGCCGAGTTTTCAGCCCTTCAACAAATCAACAAAAACGAAGAATACCTGGTGAAAATCGGATCACGCGGTCCGGCAGCCAATTCGGATCATTATTTCTTCACCGAAGCAGGCGTTCCGGCATTTTTCATCTACACGATGGGTCCAAACAAACATTACCACGATGTTGAAGACACCTACAAGGAACTGTCTTTTAGCGAGTTTGGCGATTTGTACCGATTGCTGATTGATTTTGCGGAGGTGGTGAGGTAGGTCGTTATTCACAATAACTTTAATGTGATATTATAATCAACTCCAACAATAAATCTTCAAAACTGCAACCAAAACAACTAACGATTTTGAAAAACAAATCGTGCGTCTATTCAAGCGTTTCAAATGTGTCCGCAAGGTCAAGTTCTGTCGCTCAATTCCATTGTTTCTACGCTTGAATGTCGTATGCTTTTTAATTGGAACAACTCCTTTATATCCTGAATATTTGTCTGTATTGATCGATTGAACTTCTGCTTCTAACAATGGATTGACAATCAATCGCAGATTGACTTTTGATCGAGTGCCAACGGTCATAGAAAGCACCCGCTTCAATTCCTGACTCCATGAATAAATCACATAAACTTCCTTTGATTTTCTTCCAATAAACGTGTGTAGTTCATCCACTTGAACGCGTTCTAGATTAGGAGGGATTGGCGGCGGAGCTATGCGATCAGCAATGTCCACTATTCTTCGAATAACAGTTGCAGGTGAAATTCCCAAAACCCTGGCAGTTGACCGCATACCAAGTCCTTCCTTTTTGAGTTGAACTATCTGTTTATCAAACTTACAACCATAGCTCGTAATTGTCGGACTTTCTACTTTCGAAATCTTACAAATCAGACAAAAAAACCGCTGCTTGCCGTATTTTGTCTTCCCGTTTTTTATCAACAGTTTACCGCATTCGCATTGATTTCCAGTTCCATCAACTACCCTGAAACACGAGGTCTCAGTTCTGGTCTTTATCTTTGATTGTGACATCTTTTAGTGCTTCGGTGATACTTAAACATCCCCTAATACGAAACACTATAAAAAATGTTA
>JBILJP010000208.1:0-8727 GCA_044377135.1 Fluviicola sp. | reverse complement strand
GTAGAACTGTAGCCGGCAGCATGGTATAATTTCACCCCCAATTTATCGGCTTCGAATTCATTGTCTCGTGAATATTTACTGAAAAAGCGCACCTTTTCGCCATAAGACAGTGATTTATTGTCATTGACATAATCATACAAATCAAGCACGTGTTCTTCCTGGTAATGTACAATTTCATGCGCCAACACAAACGCCAATTGCGCTTCATTGGTCATTTGAGCAATCAATCCTGTGGTAACAAATACCATTCCCTGATCGGTTGAAAAGGCATTTGCCTCATTGGTATTCAAGGTGTAAAAGCGCAGTTTTCCTTCCAGATCAGGATCAGAAGCCGTGAGACGATCTCCGATACGCTGAATGTAAGTTGTAACTTCATCGCCATAGGTCACCAAACCCGATTTCAGTAAATCGTCGATGGTATAATTGACCTGTTCCACGAATATTTTCTGCTGTTTCGAGGTTAATCCGTCGCGACGCTCTTGCTGTGCTTGTTTGATTTTCTGACTTGTTTCAATAGAAAAATCCTCTGGTACAGCTCCTTTGGACTGCAACGGATGATAATCGTTGAAGTTTACCTGAGCCTTTCCTGAAAAGGAAAGTAGCAACAAACAAACCACCGATAGATTCGATAAGAAGATCTGTTTTTTCATTTTAAAGCTTTCGGAATGATACACACGGGAATCGGTTCCATTTTATGTCTGTTTAAACGATTTAATCGGCGATAAATTGCGAGCACTTCTTGCTGACGTTCATCTAGTTGCGATTCGTTACCTCTATACTCCATCGCCCATTCCAATTCAGGATAAGTGGCTCCAATCTGATCTTCATCAGAGCGTCCGTCTTCCCACAAACCGTCGGTTGGTTTGGCAGATTGAATCGAATACACAATACCGAGGTGTTCACCCAAGGCAAAAACTTCTGTTTTCATAAGGTCGGCAATCGGACTAACATCTACACCTCCATCACCGTATTTGGTAAAAAAACCTACCCCGAAATCTTCTACTTTGTTTCCGGTACCGGCAACCAACAATCGATTGACTTGTCCAAGAGCATAAAGAGTGGTCATGCGCAATCTGGAACGCGTGTTGGCCATTGCCAAATGATGGAATTTAGTGTCATCACCGAGGTTATCTTCCAATTGTGTAAACACGTCGGTCAACTCTACCGTTTGCGATGATACATTCGGGAATTTATTCACCAACCAATCAATGTGTTCGGTAGCGCGATCGTGCTCTGCTTTTGTTTGACGAATAGGCATGGTAACCACCATCACTTTTTTGCCGGTAAGCGCGCACAAAGTGGATGTTACTGCCGAATCAATTCCACCGGAAATCCCTATAATAAAACCTTCTGCAGCCGCTTGTTCACTGTAGGCTAGCAACCAATTGGATATATGTTCAACTATTTCTTGCGTTTGCTTCATGCTACTTTCCGATGAGACTGCCGAAACTACGAAAAAATTCTTGATTGAAAGCGTCTAAATCTTCCATATTGAGGCAGGAAACAGCCTCTTAGTAAAAACAAAAAACCCATTATCCGCCTGAGGCTGACAATGGGCTTGTATCGTGTTGGATTGTTTCTTAGAACAAAATACCGACTTTCAATACGATTTGTTTTTGTTTCGCTGAAAAAGTCAAATAATCGTTTGCACCGTTAACTCGTTGGAACATTGTCATGTCACGCTCTTTATCGTCACCGCCGATTGCTTCACCGAAGTGAACAGGAGTTAAACCATAGTAGAAACCAAGCTCGGCAAACAATGAAGTGTTACCAGTAAAGTTCCACTCTGCACCTGCCGCCAAACCAATTGTTGAACGCATGAAGAACATGTCTCCTTTTGCTTTCATGTTTGAGTTATCAGATGCTACAGGAGTTCCATTCAATGAATCACCTGTAAGGTTAAATCCGATATCGTTGATGGTATTCGACAACACAAAACTTGTGCGTGCTCCGAATTTTCCGTAGTAACGGAAATCACCGATCATATTGGTACGGAACAACAACATTGTAGGGATTGTACCGTAAATTGCTTTTTGTTTACGCTCTTGTACGTTGTACAATTTTGCATCCGGATTAGAAGAAAGATCTTCTTTTTTAATGATTTTACTATCAACGTAGTAGTAGTAAATTTTGTCGGTTGCAACAACATCGTATTTAAACGACTCGAAGTCAAATTCCAACCCTGTAGCAAGACCGATATTCGGTGTAAAGCTAAAGTTTACGTTCATTCCGATGGAATTTTGAGCTCCAGCCCCCAAACGTTCAATGTTTTTAGTACCCGGCTTGTTGAAGTTCATTCCAACTTGATAAGCAAGTCCCATTTGAACTTTCTTCGTAGCCACGTCATCTTGAGCCGTAAGTGACAAGGCAAACCCAGCACAAACAAGTGTTAATAATGTTTTTTTCATATATCGATAGTAATGATGCGACAAATATAAACTGTTTCTATGAAATCAGAATGATTATTTTTGAGGCAGTTAATAAATCGCACATGAAGGTTTTCAGTTGGTTGGTTGTATCGAGTATTTTGCTTTTTATGACGTCTTGTTCGCACGACCCCTTTGATATCAGTACAGAAGGTGTTTCGGTTCCGATAAAACACACCAATCTCGATTCACTCATTGGTAGTGCAGACAGCACAGAATTACTGGCGGTTTTAATGAATCAGCGATTGCGCACACCGGATATAATCGATTATCAATTGGGGTATTGTTTTCGGGTAGGAAGTGTTGATGACCCGATGATGGTTCACAACTTCGTTTCGCTTCGAAAAGACGATTATTTGACGCGTTTGGAAAAACGAATCAGTGAAAAATTTCCGAAACTCAGCACGCGAACACAAAAAATAACAGATGCCTTTGTTCAGTTGAAAGCACATTTTCCAAACGGTAAATTTCCGGGCGAAATTGTTTACATGAACTCCTACTTTGCCAGTAGCGCTTTTTGTACGGATCATGAAATCGCCATTGGATTAGAACGCTATTTAGGAGCCGAAACCGATGTGATCAAAGAACTGCCTTCGCAAGAATTTTTCCCATGGATCAAAGAAAAAATGGATGCACAATACATGGAACGGGATGCAGTTGCAGCTTGGATCATGACGCATATGGTAGAAGAAAAAGAAGGCAGTAATACAGTGGAAGCAATGATCCGTTGGGGGAAAATTATATACCTCACAGAAGCGGCTTTCCCTGACATGCCAAAACATTGGATCATGCGCTATAAAGAAAGCGAATACAAGTGGGCCATTGAAAACGAACGTGCTTTTTGGGATTACCTGGTAGATCAAAAAATGTTGTTTGAAACCAACGAACGCACACAAGCCAACCTGCTCAACGACGCTCCTTTCACCACCGGATTACCGGAAAAAGGTCCGGATAGACTCGGCCAATTTTTAGGATGGCGCATCTTGCAGAGCTACATGGAACAATATGATGTAACTTTGCCGGAATTAATGGCAAAACCGTATACGGAACTCTTACAGGAATACGAAATAGCCGAATAACACAAATACAGTACCGAAGAAAAACACACACGGAATGGACGAAAAAATCGTAAAAAAATCGAGTATAGAAATTGAAGTTGGTCTGAATGCCAATAACCTACCTTTAAACATGCGCTGGTCGGCAAGCGATGGCAATATCGACAAAGCACCAGCCCGTGCTTTTTTCCTCTCATTGTGGAACCCGGATGAGAAAAACACCATGAAGATTGATTTGTGGACCAACGAAATGACGGTAGAAGAAATGAAACAGTTTTTTCATCAAACCTTATTGACTATGGCTGATACCTTTGAAAAAGCCACAGGAGAAACGTTGATCACCGAAGATTTACGGGATTATTGCTACCATTTTGCTGAAAAAATGGAGATTTTGCCGGAATAATCTTTGTTGAAAATTCTATTTACATAGATCAATAAAAAGGGGGCGCGATTCATCGCGCCCCCACAAAAAAAATCAACTAATTACAATTCGCAATCTGATTGAATCACCGAAAACCACAATTCCGGTCGTTCGGGTTTGCCTGCAGTAACGGAAAGTTCCGGAAATTGCAAACGCAGTTTACCACGCTTTAACTTAGCGCATTGTGTTTCAATTTCTTTTCCGGTTTTGTAATCGTACCAAACAACCTGGTAGTTTTTTCCTTTTTCCAAACCGGCAACATACAACGGTCGGTTACCATCATCCCATTTCATATCGCGCAATTCATTGAATGGTGCTTCAAACGTAACATTTGCGCATCCATTCGAGGTACGTTTGGTGTAAAAATTATAGGATCGGTTTTTTACATAGCCGACAGCCCTTGTTTGATCCTGCGCAACAAAATACTGCGTTTCTTTTCCTTTCTTACTATCGCGATTCAAATGGCGTTCTGCCTGACGACCTTGCACCCAAAAACCATTCGTGTTTCCAAGTGTTGCTATTACCTGATCACTATTCATAAACCGCTGACAAGCCACCATGGTTGGCCATGTGATTTCATGCCCCGTGTGCCAGCCAACCCAGGAATTAAAACCAGCAAGTCCCGTAAACCCGAATGACATCATATCCAGGTATTGCTGCGTGAAATTAGAGCAATCATCTACTCCGTCTCCGGCGCCACCTTCGGCAATCATAACCGGTTTACCCGATTTTGCCGCCAACGATGAAATCATTCTGGCCATCGAATTTTCATTATCCAAAAAGGTATTGTTGCTTTCGCTTTTGGCAATGATCATCTTATCCGGAGCTGCTGCATACGGATTAAAACTCACCACATCTATGGCCGGATGATAAATACTCTGATCAATAAAGGTTTCTCCTTCGTAAAATTTAGCAGTGTAAATATCCACGCCAACCAGCTGATTTGTGTGGCCAAGTGTTTCCTTGATGTAACTTGCAATCCGTTCGTGGTACTGCTGAACGGCCTTTCGAACTGTTTTGCCCAATTCATCATCCACCGCAAACGGCTCTACATTCCCGCTAAATTCATCCAAATGCCATGGTTCACTGAGCATTTCAAACAAATAAACGCTGGTTGAATAACCGTAGCGTGCAATATAATAACGGGTGCGCTGCTCGTGATAACGTAAATCTTCCTCTTCCGTAAAGCATTGATGCGGTTCTTTATTTTTGCCGTCGGCATAACAGTATTCCGGGAAAACGCTACCTTCTTGGAAGTTTTTTTTACTGTCATAAAAAGACCAGTCCCAGTCAAACATATCATAATTACCATATTTCATAAATGGTTCTTGTTGCATCAGATTAAAGTGAATGTACACACCATTTTGCTCGCAATATTCCAGTAAACGGTCTTGTTCCCATGCGTATGGCTGACGATCGAAGTAATTTCCTTTTTCTTCAAATTCCAGCAAAGACGACCACCCCGATTGCAACACACGAATAAACTTACCGCCTTGATCGCTATAAGTTTCAATGTCTTTGTGGTAAGTCATCCACTCACTCAGCTTGGTGACTTTATGCGTTTCATTAGGTGAAAAATTATCCGGTTTTCCAACAGCTCCTGTGTGGTAGTTATTCACGTTTTTAGTTGGGGAAGGAAAGTTCACTCCTACCGGAAAAATCATCTTTCCATCCAATTGCAGGTTGCGTTTATTGGGGTGAACGGATACAAATCCTTTGTTTTCACTTTTCACCACTACAAAACGAATGTTCGGATGTTCACTGTTTTCTTTCTCTTTTACTTTCACCGTAATCTCGCATGACCAATTGCCCGCCAACGGTGGTGCAAACCGAATTCGCATCGGATAATTGGTGCCGACATCTTTCCACGAATTGGATTTGGTATCACGCTCGTATTCGCGGTAATAAAACGCCGGTATTTTCTTTACTGTTCCCGTTTCGGTGTGTGTCATTACGGCCTCAATATCCAATTCCCATTGCAAAAACGGGTTGATTTTTTCAGATTGAGCCACATTTGCATGCTTCAGAAAGTTGTTCATTCGAACAAGTATCTGATTGGGTAACTTCACTCCTATTTCCAGTTTGTCAAATTGCTTTACCTGCGTTATATCCGCATAGTTCAGCACTTTTGCTTCGATGGAATTGGTCTGTGCCGAAACGGTATTTGCTGTTAGACAAACAACCAAGAATCCTAAAAACAACTTCTTCATAGCCGGTTTATAAAGTTGATGTAACGGTTATTTTACCAAGGTCATTTCATCTACCAAATGCTTCGCACCGGCATATTTGTCCATCACCCACAATACATAGCGAATGTCTACAACAATATTCCGACAACGACTCGGGTCGAACAAATAATCACTCATAGTACTTTCCCACGATCGGTCGAAATTCAAGCCCATCAAATGACCGTCGGCATTCAACACCGGTGAACCAGAGTTACCGCCTGTTGTATGATTGGAACCGGTGAAACACACCCACAATTCACCATCTTGCGCATAATCTCCGTAATCTTTCTGCTGAAAAAGCTCAGTCATGCGTGGCAATAATTCAAAATCAGGATTCGCAATTTGGTTTTTAGCAATGATTCCGGCAAGCGTTGTATGCGATGTATACATCATACCGTCAGTTGGCGAAGATCCTTCCAATTTCCCGTAAGTAATACGCAAGGTAGAATTGGCATCCGACCATTGTTTTAAGTCTGGAAACATGGTGCGTTTACCTTCAACAAACACCTTTAACAACGCGTCCATTTCATCCGAATAGGTTGCGGCGTTAGGACGAAGACTTTTTTGAAATACCGACCAGCACTCTTTGAATAAGTTGTATCCGGCATCTTTTTTCAGTTTTTTGAATGCGTTTCCTTCTGAAAGCTTTTTCAGGAAAGCCACATACTTTTCTTTGTTGACAAGAATAGATTTCGTGTAAATAGCTTCAGACAAACCAGCTTTTTTCGTACCCTCGATAGCATAGGTTCCTTCAGCATACTTGTTAAATTCAGCCGTTAGCAAGTTGAAAATATCCTGATCTACTTTGGCATCGTAATCTTTAAAGAACGCATCTGCCCCTTTCACAAAATTGTCGATCTTCTTTTGCAATTCGCCGCTGGCTTTGTATTTGTCGTAATTGGTTTCCAAATCTTCCAAGACTCGGGCAATTTTAAACATCTCAGGTCCTACCAATAAGTATTCTACATACAAGGTGAAATGGTATTCGTAGGTGCTTTTTTCATCCACCAACTTGTTCATTTTATCAATCAACCCGGCGTATTTCTTCCATTCTTCTTTAGAATTGGCGCGTTTCACATATTCAGCTTCAAATGCCACTTTTTTGCCTACGGCATCCAACTGTTTTAATCCGTCAATTTGACCGATGTTTTTCTTCCAGGCGTTGGCAATGCGCGCTTGTTTGGCCGAATACTGAATACGGGTTTGATCGGAAGCACGCATGGCAGCATCA
Source organism: Fluviicola sp. (assembly GCA_044377135.1). Taxonomy (GTDB): domain Bacteria; phylum Bacteroidota; class Bacteroidia; order Flavobacteriales_D; family Crocinitomicaceae; genus Fluviicola. The sequence goes on along the minus strand of JBILJP010000208.1, from coordinate 1,366 downwards.
ATCACCGAAAGTGATTTGGTACGCATGGAAATTTCCATCGGACGTTGTTTCTCAACGATGTATTTCAGGTTACCCGAAGATAAATGTTGTTCGGTAACACCCGGAAAACCATACACCATTGTAAACTCACCCTCTTTTCGGTTTTTAAACGCGATCGGCAAATGGTGAAGCGGCGTGTAAGGTACATTGTCTGCGCTGTAAGCAGCCGGTTTGTTATCTGATCCGGCATAAATACGGAAAACCGAAAAATCGCCTGTATGACGTGGCCAAACCCAGTTATCAGTATCTCCACCAAACTTACCGATTGAGCTTGGAGGCGCTCCAACTAAGCGTACATCCAGGAACACTTCTTTCAACATCAGGTAATAACTGTTTCCGTAATCGAACGCCTGCACATCAGCTTGATAATGCGTACCACGTTTAGCGTCTTCGATGAGTGTTTTCATATTTCCCGCCATGATTTCATTCAAGCGGTTAAGATCGGTAATACCTTGTGTACCAAACAGCATAGATTCGGTTACATCATCAATGCGCACAATGCGTGTGGCAGTCAAACCGGGATTCGGCAACTCTTCTGCGTGCGATTTGGCCCAAAAACCGTATTTCAGGTAATCTTTTTCAAGCGACGAATGCGATTGCACCTGACTGTATCCACAGTGGTGGTTGGTCAACAACAATCCTTCCTTTGATACGATTTCTGCCGTACAGCCACCTCCGAAATGCATGATCGCATCTTTGATCGAAGATTGGTTGACATTGTAAATATCGGAAGCCGAAAGGCGCATTCCCATTGCTTTCATATCCGATTCAAATGCTTGAATCAATGACGGTATAAGCATTCCTTCCTCTGCCCGTACAACGGAGGAAACCACAAGAAGAAAAAGAATCAGGTATTTTTTCATGAAATCGAATTTGTTTCAAATATACCAAAGACACCGCATACAAGGGTTGTCTACGTTGAACCTTTTTACGACTTTTGTGTCGATGGAATTTATAAGCTTGGTTTTTCGGTTGGGAGTAGTGTTGGCTATCTTCAGTTTTATTTGGGGACTATTGCGCTTCGGACTCACCATTCTGCGTGGAGGGATTCCGCTTTCGTACCCTGTGAATCTGTCATTGAAAATGATTCAGTATTTTCTAATTGCAGATATTACTATTCTTTTTTGCGAAACCAAATCAGATTCACTTCAACTCGACTTAGTGCTTTCGGGACTCATTTTGCTAATGTATTTCATTGGTAAAGTGCAAAACATGCGCACAAAATTGCAATTCATCACCATTCAAACCCGCGGATTAAATCAGGTACAAAAGCCAAATATGAACCTCGAATTCGGTGTGATTGTGTTGAGTATGGGGTTGTTTATTT
>JBILJP010000207.1:0-8736 GCA_044377135.1 Fluviicola sp. | reverse complement strand
TAAAAAACGTGCTTTGACTTTTAATCTCCGTATTGTTCGATCCACCGAGAAAGAGTTGGAATGCGATGACTGCAACACCGATTGCGGCATATATCCAATAAATGGCATATGGATTTCTCTTCGGTTTGTTCGAATTATTGTTTTCTGACATGAGTCTGCTTTTTAATTTAAGTTAGGGATGTTGGTGCGAATCGCATCCGACCACAAGTCCTCCAATTCGTAAAAATGGCGTGCATCTTTGTAGAAAATATGAGCTACTACACTCACGTAATCCAACAAAATCCACTCCGAATTGGTCTTTCCTTCCTGGTGCCACGGCTTTTCCTGCAATTCCTTGCGGGTATGTCGTGTTACGGTCGAGCTAATACCATCCACTTGGGTTGAAGATTCACCGGAACAGATCACGAAGAAGTCTGTTACAGCATTGGCAATGTTTCGTAAATCGAGAACAACGATGTCCTTTGCCTTGTTTTCTTGCATTCCTTCTACTATGGCATTGCACAGTATTTGGGAATCAGTATCTTGTTTTAATTTATACATTCGTAATTTTGAATTCACAAATCTAAGCAATTATCGGCTTGAAATGTTTGAGTGTTATTTGCTAATCATTGTTAAATTGCCATGATAGGACAAAAATTCATCCTTCTTGACGAGGTAGACTCAACGAACAATTATACTGCCAAGTTGCTCAGCGAAGGAAAAATGGCACATGGCACTGTTATTTTGGCAGATAAACAAACTGCCGGAAGAGGTCAAAGAGGTAATTCGTGGCACTCTGCCTCAGGAAAGCAGTTTACCGGCTCTATTTACGCTGCGACTGCTTTTTTGTCAGTTGAACGCTATTGGTACTTGAATTTGGCGGTTGCTTTGGCTGTTCAAGAAACCATTCAGCGTTTTATTTCACCTGATGTGAAGATCAAATGGCCGAATGACGTACTGGTAAACGACAAAAAGATCGCCGGTATTCTCATCGAAACTCAATGGAACTCGGGAAGTATTGTCGGTGCAATCATTGGCGTAGGGATCAACCTGCAGCAAGAATCTGAGCTTCCTTCCAGTTGCAGTATCAGTGAATTTACCGATCAGGAAATGGAAACATTGGAGATAGCCCGTCAGTTGGCTGTTTTGCTGGAACTACAATTTGAGCGTTTGCGCCAAGGAAACTGGACTGCCATTTTAAACGATTATCATGCATTGCTTTGGAAAAAAGATGTGCTGATCGACGCCCGGATTGAAAACGATTGGCAACAAGGCTACATTCGCGGTATTGATGGAATCGGAAATTTATTGTTTGAAATCAACGGCGAAGATCAATCGTTTGGGCTGAAGGAAATTGCGTTTAGCTACTAGGAGTTGTTGAATGCTTGATTATTGATGTTTGATTAATCCAACATTCAACATTCAACATCCAACATCAATAATCGTAAAGCGTTTAGAACTGCTCTTTCAATTTCCCAGACATGTGATTAAACAAGCCGATCAACGGTTTTTCAACCATCATTTTCAGGAACATGTTTACATCACCGATAAACTCAATGTGACCGTGGGTTTGGTCGTGTTTTTCGTGGAGATGAATTGTTAAAGAATACGCAAACGGTGCTCTGTCTCCCGATTTCATGTGAATGCGGTGTGGAGCATCTTTTTCTACGTAGAGCAATGAAATCAAAAAGCCGCCCTGTACTTTGAATGTGCATCCTTCAGAGTGCGCGTGAAAGTCCGAGATTTTATCACTAGGAAGCAAGGGCTCAATGTTGTGCGATTGTGAAAGAAATTCAAACACAACAATGATCGGTGCTTTTATAGAAGTTGTTTCACTAATGATTTTCATGTAATCTCAATTAGCTGACCAAGTGCCGGGTGAGTTTTTCCACTTTTTAAGTGATTGCACATCGGCTTCGTTAATGTATTCCAATTTCAATGCCTGATCAATCAAATGATCGTAGTCGGTAAGTGTGACATACGGACAATCTGCCGCTTTGAAGTTTTCGGCTGCTACGTCAAATCCGTAAGTAAAAATGGCAACCAATCCTTTCACGTCACATCCTGCTTCGCGCAAAGCTTCAACAGCTACCAAGCTACTTCCGCCGGTAGAAATCAAGTCTTCAATGACAATCACTTTCTGACCTTTTTCGAAATGACCTTCAATTTGATTTCCCAAACCGTGTCCTTTGGCCGAACTGCGAACGTAAATAAACGGAATGCCTAATTCCTGCGCAACCAATGCTCCTTGAGCTATTCCACCTGTGGCAACTCCGGCAATCACATCCGGTTTACCGAATTTCTCCAAAATAGCTTCTGCGTATCCTTGACGAATGTGCGTGCGGATAGCGGGAAACGAAAGAGTTTTACGATTGTCACAATAAATAGGAGAAGACCAGCCCGACGCCCATGTGAATGGTTGGCTAGGTTGTAACTTCACTGCTTTTATCTGGAGCAAAAATTCTGCTACCTTTAACGCTCTGTCCTTATTTAAAATCATGGCGACAAATGTACAAAGTTTTTATAGATAACAAGGTGATCATTTTCACCAATGAATGGAAAAAATCCTTGAAAACACAGGAATTTGTCTTATTTAACACACTTTCACTCGGTGAATTTGATTTAGTGAAATGCAGGAATGAATTACCAATCGGATGTTGGGTGATAGTGCTGACGGATACTCCCGAACAGACCATTAATCAGGTATTTGCTCACTATGACTTCATTGAGGCCGCGGGCGGTATTGTTAAACGAAAAAACAAATACCTTTTCATTGAACGACATGGACTTTGGGATATTCCGAAAGGAAAAATGGAAAAAGGAGAATTACCGGAAGTAACCGCCGTTCGTGAAATTGAGGAAGAATGCGGGATTCAAGCACCTAAAGTGCGGAAGTTGATCGGGATTACATTCCACACTTACGATTATAAAGGAACACCTACGTTGAAGAAAAACTGGTGGTATGCCTTGGATTATAATGGACCCAAAGTCACTGAACCCCAGTCTGAAGAAGCGATCACGCAAGCTGTTTGGCTAGAGAAGAAAGATTGGAAAACGGTGCGTGAGAATACGTATGATTCCATTCGTGAAGTGCTTGATTTGGCGAAGAAATGGTGAGTGGTCTTAACAAAGTATAAATTCATCACTTAATTTTTTGTTAACGAGCAACCATTTACCAAAAGAGTTCGTATTCTTGTAAAGTATAAAAACTGTAAACATGAAAATTATTGTAACAATAGGTGTTTGTTTGTTCACGTTAGGAGCATTCGCACAACAAGATGCAAAACCGGCAACTCCTGCAACACCACCGGCTGTAGCTCCAGCAAAGAAAGCTTCAAAAGCCAAACCAGCAAAACCGACAGTGGAATTCAAAACAATGACTATTGAGCGCGCTGATATTCCATACGATTCTCAGGAACAATTCGTTTTCGAATTCAAAAACAACGGTTCTACACCAGTAATCATTACTAATGTTCAAACAAGCTGTGGCTGTACAAAAGCAGAGCAACCAACTGAACCGGTAGCGAAGAAAAAAACAGGTAAAATTGCTGTGAAATACGATACAAAACGTGTAGGTAACTTCACGAAAACCATTACGGTTACTACCAATGTTTCTACTGAGCCGATTATCTTAACGATCAAAGGAAACGTTTTGACAGCTGACCCGAATGCAACTCCTGCAACTCCTTCAACTCCTGCAACAGGAACTCACTAAGAAAGAACGATTTATAGTATAGAAAAAGGCGATCCGAGGATCGCCTTTTTATTTGCCCTTTTTTCTCCCACAGATGTACGGATTTTTGCTCGGCCAACGCCCTCGCATGGGACATTGAGCGTATAATATGCGCTGCCGTTAGGAGCGCTAAAATTTGTGTATCTGTGGGAAATGAATAGACTGTTGGATTAATCAATAATTGTGATCGACTCGATACGATCTCCTTGTGTAATTTGATCGATGATGTCAACTCCTTCTACCACTTTACCGAAGCAAGTGTGGTTTCTATCCAAGTGTGCAGTGTTTGTGCGACTGTGGCAAACAAAAAACTGTGAACCACCAGTGTTTCTTCCGGCGTGTGCCATAGACAATACACCACGGTCGTGGTATTGGTTATCACCAGTCAATTCACAATCGATTTTGTAACCCGGTCCGCCTGTACCAGGCATTCCTGTTGCTCCTTCGCGTGAATTCGGGCAACCTCCCTGAATCACAAAATCAGGTAAAACGCGGTGAAACGTCAAACCATCGTAATATCCTTCTTTCGACAACTTCACGAAATTTGCTACCGTTTTTGGTGCATCTGCTTCGTAAAATGTCACTTTCATATCGCCTTTGGCGGTTTTGATAATTGCTTCCATTGTTCAAGAAATTTTAGGCAAAAGTACCATTTTGAAAGGGAATTTAAAATGTAAAATGTAAAAATGAAAAGGCTTTATAATTTTCAATTTTACATTTTCAATTAAGTGTATTTTTGTACAATGACAACTACAATTTCAAGAGAGGCGTTATCTTCATTTTCAACATTTTCGAGCGCCTTCGGACAAGATCAAACACCCTTCAGTGCATTCATTCAACAACCTTTCGGTTCGGTTGAAGATCTTACAGCGCAAGCCAAACGCAGACTCCCTGCATATTCTTCCGCTTCCAGGAAGGTATTGACGGATACCATTGCGCGACAGCTTGAAAACACGCTTTCAGGTGCACAACTCCGCAACCTCGAATTACTTCGGGAAGAAACCACAACAACCATTACTACCGGTCATCAATTGACTTTATTCGGCGGGCCACTTTTTCTGCTCTACAAAGTACTGCATGTAGTAAAGTTGGCTCAGACATTTAACTATTCGCAAAACGCTTTCAAAGCAGTTCCCGTATTTTGGTTAGCAAGCGAGGATCACGACTTTGAGGAAATTCAATCGGCGCAATTGTTCAATAAAAACCTGACGTGGGAAAGTGAACAAAAAGGTCCTGTCGGGCGATTCGGTATGACCAACTACGATCTAGTGCTGGATGAGTTAAAAGCGTTTTTCACGACCAAAGAAGCCTGTGAATTACTGGAATTGGTGAAAAACCTTCCCGATTCAGATTACGGTACCCATTATCAGCAACTCATGAATCGTCTGTTTGCCGATTTTGGTGTATTGGTAATTCAACCGGACGATCACGCTTTAAAACAATTGTTTATTCCTGTTTTACAGCGGGAAATCAGCGAACAGCCATCTTTTAGTGCAGTTCAGGAAACAAACGCTTTGTTGCAAAAGGCAGGTTGGTCGCCACAAGCGCAAGCCAGAGCCTGTAACCTCTTTTTATTGGATGCCACCGGAAGACACCGCATTGATCCTTCGGTGAACGGATTTACGGTCGACGGAAAAACCTATTCGAAAGAGGAATTACTGCAAATAACAGAACAACATCCGGAATCGTTTTCACCCAATGTAATTTTACGACCTGTTTACCAGGAAACCATTCTTCCCAACCTGGCTTACATTGGCGGCGGTGGCGAAATGGCGTATTGGATTCAGCTAAAAGGCGTTTTTGAGGCACATCAGGTACTTTATCCGCTGATTCAGCAGCGCAATTCGTTGTTGTTGGTAGATGGCGCAACGGCAAAACGCATCGAAAAAATAGGGTGGGAGTTATCACGATTTTTTGAACCGAAAGAACAATTGCGGAAGGCTTATTTGTTGGAACACGATGCCGATCAGTTGAATACGGAAGCCATTCAGGCACAATTTCAATCCTTGCGTTTGTCCATGATTACGAAGGCGAAAGAAATTGACGTGAGTTTGGAATCGTTTGCAGAAGCCGAAACGGTGCGGATGTCGAAGCAATTGGAAGTATATGAACAACGGTTGTTGAAACAGATCAAACAACAGCACGAGCAAGCGTTGAAAGCTATTGATGGCGTGTGTGATCGGTTCCTTCCGGGGAATGTGCTTCAGGAGCGTGCGCTTCATTGGTTGAATTTTGCTCCGTCGGGCGATTATTCGGGTTTATTGAATGCCATTGAAGCTGCCATAGATCCGTTTCAATCTGATCTAATTGTGGTGGAATTGAAAAATTAAGAGTCATTTACACTATTTTCACCGCTCATACGTTTCAGCTACATGACATTTTTGCGTTATCGAATTTTTATTGTTTTCATAGCGGCCTGCTTTTCGAGCGTTTTTGCGCAAGTGAAAGTAACCGGTAAATGCGTAGATAAAAAGGGGAATCCCTTGGAATTTATGGATGTAAAGGCTGATCAAGGCGGTATGCCGTATATCGTCAAAACCGACTTCGATGGAAATTTCCAGTTGTTGATTCCAAGCGGAAAAACCAAGTTTCTCTTCCGGTATGATGATTCTAATAAAATTGAGATGGAATTGTTCATCCCCGATCAGGCAACGTATCAATTAGAAACCGTACGCTTTAATTTTGAGAACCTGGAAGTCATTGATATCAACAGAGATCGTGACATCTTAAATGGAATCCCTTCTTTACCAGCTTATGATTACCAACGAAATCCGTTGAGCTCGGTTGAAAAATACATTACGTATACAACAGCGGCCACATCGAGCAATGAGTTAACCAATAACTACAACGTGCGTGGTGGTAACTATGATGAAAACCTGGTATATGTCAACGGTTTTTTGATCAATCGTCCGTTTTTAACGCGTTCAGGTCAGCAGGAAGGAATGAGCTTTATCAATACCGCATTGGTAAAAGATGTGCGCTTCAGTGCTGGTGGTTTTCAGGCGTTTTATGGCGATAAATTGAGTTCTGTACTCGATATTCAATACAAACGTCCGGATACGCTCCACGCTTCTGTAATGGCTTCATTACTGGGAGTGGAAGGGCATGTGGAACAAGGAATCGGTTCGCGGTTCCGGTATTTGGTTGGCGGACGTTACCGTTCCAACGGATACTTGCTCAATTCATTACCGACAAAAGGAAACTACAATCCGGTGTTTTGGGACGGACAATTTGTTACCGAATTTGATATTACCGACAAGTGGCAATGGACTGTTTTGGGGCACATTTCGTCAAACAATTACCAGTTTTCGCCCGTATCTCAGAAAACCGATTTCGGAACGGCGAATGAAGCCTATTCGTTCAATATTTATTTCGACGGAAAAGAAGATACACGCTTTTTAACCATGACTGGCGGAACGGCATTTAAATACACCGGAAGAAAACTCAGCGCGAATACGTTTTTCACGGCATTCAGAAGCAACGAACGCGAGTATTTCGATATTCAGGGGCAATACTACATCAACGAATTAGAAACCGATCCTTCGAAAGAAGAATACGGAGATTCGATTGCTGTATTGGGGGTTGGAACATTTATGAACCATGCACGAAATCGTTTGACGGCTTCTATTTTGAGCGCGTATCACGATGCCACGTATTCCTTTAATAAAAACAGTGCGTTTCGTTATGGTTTCGGAATTCAGCACGATGATTTTAGAGATGTATTGAGCGAATGGCGAATGATTGATTCTGCCGGATATTCTGTTCCGCAAAACACACCGGGCGTTGATTTGTATGAGGTCATCAAAGGCAAACTGAAACTGCAAAACAATCGTGTTCACGCGTATGTGCAACAACACCAGGAATGGTCGGGTGAAAAGAAAAAACGATTTGTCACCAAAACAGTTAAGGTAAAAGATCCGTCAACTGGTTTGAAAGTGATGAAAACTTATTCGGATACCATGAGAGACGGTGTTACGAAATGGGAATTGGATGCGGGAGTTCGTGCGTTGTATACCTCATTTAACAACGATTTTATGGTTACGCCGCGCGTATCGGTGAACTTCATTCCGGTGAGATACGTGTACAACAAAGATCACTTCGAGCGCCGGTCTATGAAGATCCGTTTTGCAGCCGGAGCGTATTACCAACCACCTTTTTACCGCGAATTCAGAACCTTTACCGGTGGCTTGAATCCGAATGTTGTGGCACAGAAATCACTTCACTTTGTGCTTGGCGGCGATTACAATTTCTACATGTGGGGGCGCACAAAACCATTTAAGGTTTCGGCAGAAACGTACTACAAATACTTGTGGGATATCAATCCGTACGAAATCGAGAATGTGCGTACACGCTATTATGCAGATAATATTGCCAAAGGTTACGCTGTTGGTTTTGATGCCAATATGCACGGAGAATTTGTAAAAGGTTTGGAATCGTTCTTTAAAATCGGGGTAATGTCTACCAAAGAAGATATTAAAAACGATTCATACTGGAATTACTACAATGCAGACGGTGAACGCATTACCGGAATTAGTGAAGATCAGGTGGTAGCCGATTCTGTTCAGGTATTGCCAGGTTACATTCCACGACCTTCCGACCAGCGATTAAACATGGGGATTTTGTTTCAGGATCACATGCCCGGATTGGAGCGTTTCATGGTGCAAATGGGCTTGAATTTCGGTTCGCGCTTGCCTTACGGTCAACCGAATCACGTGCGCTACGACGATACACTTCGCTTAAAATCGTATTTCCGTGTAGACATTGGTTTGTCGTTTGATTTATTGAAAAAAGACCGCAGTCTGATCAAAGATAAATGGTACGGAAAATTCAGTGATGCCTTGATCTCGTTTGAAGTATTCAACCTCTTAGGAATCAATAATGTGCTTTCGAAACAATGGATTCAGGATGTAAGCGGTGGTTATTATGCCATTCCGAATTACCTGACACAGCGACGGTTTAATCTGAAGATTATAGTGAGGATTTAGCTTCGCTAATTTTTAATGTTGAATGCTTGATTTTTGATG
>JBILJP010000332.1:0-6105 GCA_044377135.1 Fluviicola sp. | reverse complement strand
CGTCGTTGAGTAACGAAACATCGGATGGTCGCGGGTTGTAGGAATGCGGATCAATCCCGGGCCCCATGAGTGTTTTTACCTCGCACGCATCGCCCACAATTTCTTGCACACAATCCCGGATAATAGAGGTGGAACAAACAATGTTCAATTCCTGTTGCTCTTTCGGATCTAGTTTACAACCACCGAAAAGCATCAGGATACAACACACGAAGGCAATTTGTTTCATGATTGATAAGGCTGTATAAAAATGCGGGTGGCTACTACGTGCGAAAACTGAATGGTGCGTTCTTGCATCGCGATCAGCAATGAACCGTCGAAGGTTAATTTTTCGAGAATTTCAACTTCCGAGCCTAATTTCAGGTCAATTTTATTCAGGTATTGTAAAAACTCGGGTGAACCGTCTTCCACGCCCATTACAATTCCTTTCGACCCTGTATCGCACGAAGCCAAACTAACGCGAACCGCCGGCGTATCAAATTCACCGTCGTCATTCGGAATAGGATCGCCATGCGGATCTACTTTCGGATAACCTAAAAAAGCTTCCAAACGGTTGGTCAACTGAGTCGACTGAATGTGTTCGAGTTGTTCGGCAATTTCGTGCACTTCATCCCAGCCAAATTGCAATTTATCCACCAAAAAAACTTCCCATAACCGGTGTTTTCGCACAATGGACAAAGCAATTGTACGTCCTTTCGGAGTGAGTCCGCAGCCTTGGTATTTTTGATAGGTCAGCAACTCTTTATCGGTCAGTTTTTTCAACATATCCGTTACCGAAGAAGCTTTTGTTGACATGCGTTCGGCCAATAAATTGGTTGAAATGGTATCTTCGCACGTCTCGGATAACGCGTAAATTGCCTTGATATAATTTTCTTCGCTCTGCGATAACTGTCGCTTTTCTAACTGCATGAATCACGTTTTCACAGCAAATATAATTAATTTTTAGGCATGTCTAAAATTAGAAGATTGAATTTTATGGGATCTGTCATCAAATCTTCACTGAAATTTGAAAGAATAGAAGCAGATCGTTTTAAATTCAGTACTTTTGCGGTGAAATTGAACTAAAATAAAGGAATAATGTCAGGTAACAGAACATTCACCATGTTAAAGCCAGATGCGATCGAAAACGGTCACATGGGCAAAATCATCGATATGATTATCCAAGCAGGTTTTTCTATTAAAGCGATGAAATACACGCGTTTATCAGAAGATCAAGCTAAAGAATTCTATGAAGTTCACGCTGAGCGTCCGTTTTATGGCGAATTGGTTGAATACATGACTTCTGGTCCTATCGTAGCAGCAATTTTGGAAAAAGACAACGCTGTTGCAGATTTCAGAGCATTGATCGGAGCAACTGATCCGGCTGAAGCTGCTGAAGGAACAATCCGTAAATATTATGCAGAATCTAAAGGTCGCAATGCGGTTCACGGTTCTGATTCTGATGAAAATGCAGCAATTGAAGGTAAATTTCATTTTGCAGATTCAGAAGTATTCTAGTTAAAACGATTTAGCTGATACTAAGAGCCTTACTTTTCAACAAGTAGGGCTTTTTTGTGTCGTTTTGTTTCGGTAGAAGGTGCGCTATTCTTACTTTTATAGTCGTACTACACTACAATGAAATTACTACCTCTGCTTTTGTTGATTTGTTCCTTTACCGGATTTTCCCAATCGATTCATCAGGAAGATTTATTGAATCATCCCGATAACGGTGTTTCGCAAGTTCCGTCTCCGGTTTCAACTGTTGCGACACGATCCACTTGCGATCTCACTAAAACTGTTTTCGGCTGGCATCCGTATTGGGTGAATGGACTTGAGGCGAATTACGATTGGAACCTGATCAGCGATTTGTGTTATTTTGCTTACGAAGTCAATGCGGCCAACGGTTCGGCAACTTCTACGCACAATTGGGCTACTGCAGCGGTGATCGATACGGCCTTGGCGCATAACAAAGAAGTTCATTTGTGTGTGACGCTTTTCAGCCAACATGCCACCTTTTTCGGAAATGCCACTGCGCAAACAACCTTGATCAACAATCTGGTCAATTTAATACAAACCCGCGGAGCTCACGGTATCAATATTGATTTTGAAGGCGTTCCATCTTCGCAGTCGGCCAATTTAACGGCGTTTATGACCAACCTGGGGACGGCGCTTCACACTGCCAATCCCAATTACAAACTTTCGTTGTGTTTGTATGCCGTTGATTGGAACAACCTTTTTGATGAACCTACGCTGAACAATTCAGTTGATTTTTACACCATCATGGGGTACGATTATTACTATTCGGGAAGCGCACAAGCCGGTCCCACAGATCCACTTTACGGATTTACGTCCGGTTATGATTACTCACTTTCGCGGAGTGTTTCGTATTATTTGAATGCCGGAATTCCAACCTCCAAATTGATTTTGGGCTTACCGTATTACGGGCGAGAATGGGAAACCACCACGAATACCATTCCGGGAACCACTACCGGAGCCAACGTTTTTAGCAGAACCTACAAATTTGTCCGCGACAACACTTCCGGAAATTACATCAATCCTACAATCAACACACGTTCTTCCAGTTTGGATTACATTTTTCAAAACGCAGGTACCTGGCGTCAATGTTGGCTTTCGAAAGAAGATAACCTGAAAGATCGGTATGATTTGGTACGACGAAGAAACTTGAAAGGTATCGGGATTTGGACCTTGGGTTATGACGATGGTTACACCGAATTGTGGGATGCCATCAATGAAAAATTGACTTCGTGCACCAATTGGGCTTGTTCCGATACCTTGTATGATGAGGGTGGGGCAGAAGTGAATTATTATAACAACGAATTGGTTGAATACACGATCAGTCCGCCAAATGCAAGTTCTATTTCTGTCAATTTTCTGGAGTTTGCCACCGAAGCCGGATTTGATACACTTTGGTTGTACGATGGAGCGTCCAGTGCAGCACCATTGATTGGTTTTTATGAAGGATCAATCGGTCCGGGACAATTCACTACCACCAGCGGACATCTTACCTTGCGCTTTAAATCCGACGGAGGAACGCGAGCATCGGGCTGGAAAATGGCTTATGCTTGTATGCAAGATAATGAAGCTCCGACTTCCGTTATTTCCCTTGCGAATACTTGGCAAACCGAAAACACGACGGTTCAATTCACTGATTCGGATAATGTTGGTGTAACCGAACGTTATTGGAATGCACACAGCCTGGTAAACGGAGAGTGGCAAGGGAATGAACAAACAGGGCATGTTTTTGAACCGTTTTCAACCCTTGGAAATTGGAATGCATTCGTCGGAACCTGGGAACTCAACTCGGGAAGTATTGTTCAGATCGATGAAAGCAACACGAATACCAATGTCTATTTAACAACGCCGCTTACCGGAGCCGATTCGTATCTTTTCCATTGGAAGGGGAGCATCGCAGGTGCGGGCGCAAGCCGAAGAGCCGGAATGCACTTTATGTGCAGTGATTTAACGCTTCCAAACCGGGGGAATTCCTATTTCGTTTGGTTTAGAGTAGACACCGATGTCATTCAGTTGTACGAAGTCGCAAATGATGTTTTCAGTCTCACCGCCAGTTTTCCGTACACAATTGATGCTGCAACGTTGTATGATTGCAAGGTAACGTATTCCACCACTTCAGGTGAACTGGAAGTGTTTGTGAATGATCTGTACGTCGGATCTTGGGTTGATTCAACGCCACTCACGCAAAGTACCGGTATTTCACTTCGTTCTGCAAATGCGTCCTTTACGGTTGATCACGTTGCTGTTTATCCTTCTCGAACCACAACTGAGCAATTAGTGGTGGGTCCAACAGGTCATTTTACTACGTGTAATCCTTCTGTACCGGTATCTTCAGGCGGTATTCAGACAATTTTAGTAGATGCGGCAAAAAATCTCGGATTCAGCGAGCAAGTAGCTGATGTCGATTTCACCAAGCCGTTGATCAGTGTCCCGACAGAAGAAATCGTTGACATCGATACCTTATTGAATACCACCTCACTTCAATTAGCCAATCTGGTAACGAGTGACACCAACTCCGGCATTTCGACCTTTGTAACGTGGGTAGAACACCTGGACGGAACGGTTATCTTATCGGAAACACCTGTTACTTCAAGTGCGTTCTTCCAAACCCTTTCAGGATTATCATCCGGACAAGAATACCGGATCTTTGTTCGTTCTGAAAACGGAGCAGGATTGTCAAGTGACACCTTGAACAGCGATGGATTTATCTATCTGAACACATTAGAAACCATTGGTTTTGATGAATCATCAGCCTTTTTGCAAATCTATCCAAACCCTTGTACTGATTTCTTAACTATCAACGCTCCGAGAACAGGAAAAGCAATCATCGTATCCTCTGAAGGCAAGTTGGTCCATGAGCAATTGCTAAACCAGGGAAACAACGTAATTGATGTTTCCAATTGGCAGAGTGCTACGTATTTTATTGCGGTTGGGGACCGGATGATTCGTTTTGTGAAGGAATGACTTTTTTTGCCCGCCAAAGATTTATGAATTGATCCGATTTCCCTTTTGTTTTCTATGTGGTTAAAAAGTCATAAAAAGCAAAAACCCTAAGACATTGATACATCTTGGGGTTTTCTATTTCTTGCAACTTTAAATAGGGCTTTTGTAACCAATTGTGTGGTCTGGAACGGACAAGAAAAGAATTAATTGAACAATAATTCTTTTCTTTTGAAATTGGTGACAATTGGCTTTATCTCATTGATGATTTCATTAATCGTTTCTAACGAAGCTGTATGTATATTCCAGCAAAGTATAGCACTAATAGACCTCAAGCCTAACAAGAAAATTGAATCATCCAAATGATTATGCATATTGAGTTCCATATTTAATAGCTGGCTATAGAACTCCTCGTTATTAGACACATTATTAATTCCAAAGTTTTTTGCTAAATATGAAACTTCACTTTCTTTTTCACAAGGAAATTCACGGATTAACCTTCGCATTATTTTTAGTGCTAATTGAGCTTTTTCCTGATAGATTCGTGTATTTTCAAATTCAAAATCGGGAAATAGGTAAAGGGGATCGATTTTACCACAGAGAATTTGTTTAGCCATTAAATTGCTGTTTTCAATAGTCGGCTTCTTATATTCACTGTTAAAAGAGAGATTAAAATAGAAATTGATATTCTTAATTTGGATAATTGATCCTGAAAAATTAATCATGTTTTTTTAGGAGTTAAGTTACAACTAAATTATCCTAAAAATCAAAAACCCTAAGACATTGATACATCTTAGGGTTTTCTAATCTCAACAGTTCAGACGATACCGACTGAAACGTCGGTATGTCGGGACCATATTATTTATACTTCTCAATAAACAAGACCAATCGTTCTCGATTTAAATTCTTCAATTTCTTTTCAAGAATCATTGCTTCTGATCGAGAAGGTTTTACAATCACTAAAACATTTACCCATGGGGTGTAAGGTCTTGTTGATTTCACCAACCCTGAATTATGAAGGAATAGTCGAGATTCAAAGTTTTCTGTTTGACCAATATAATACTTATCAAACTTCTCTGAGTAGTTAATATAAACAGTGAATGTTTCCATGAAAGTGATTTTCCATAAAAATCAAAAACCCTAAGACATTGATACATCTTAGGGTTTTCTAATCTCAACAGCCATATTGAGCTTTTCTTCTAACGAATTGTGCGGTCTGGACGGGACTCGAACCCGTCCCCAAGATACTTGGGGATGACAGGCACGTATTCTAACCAATAAGTATATTCTTCGGTGACTTGATTAGTTCTCTAATCTGAATTTTTGAGTATTTCTTCAATCCTTTTTCTCGAATCAAAGCTTCCCTTTTCGTTTCGAAACGTTCAAGGTAAATTATTGTCCAATCGCCATGTCTACTTGTGTAGAGGCTTTCCTGATTATTATGTTGCAACAATCGCTTCTCAGGATTTTCAGAGAAGCCTCTGTAATAACAGTCCCCCGATTGACTATAAATAATGTAAACGTAATAAGTTTCCATGAAAGTGATTTTCCATAAAAATCAAAAACCCTAAGACATTGATACATCTTAGGGTTTTCTAATCTCAACAGCCATATTGAGCTTTTCTTCTAACGAATTGTGCGGTCTGGACGGGACTC
>JBILJP010000550.1:0-2559 GCA_044377135.1 Fluviicola sp. | reverse complement strand
GAACCCGCGACCCCATGCGTGACAGGCATGTATTCTAACCAACTGAACTACCAAACCAATTTTCTTTCTCTTTTTCAAAAGACCTGACTACAGTCAGATTCAGAAATTGTGTAATGCTTTTCGTTAAAAGCGTGTGCAAATGTACATCATTTATTTATTCTGGCAAGTATTTTTCGAAAAAAAAAGCGAGGTTTTTTGTGTATTTCGTCAACCTTTGCTGGATTTCAACGCATTAGAAGTGATAGTTTTTTTGTTTTATGCCAAATTATACACGCTTATGAAGGACTCTGATATTAATAAATGGTTACTTACCATGGTAACTAAAAAACAAAAGAATGGGTATCTTTGTTCTTCAAAAAGAATGTTCACACCGGAAGCATCGTCAGATAAAATAACCCATTCGCTCGTAAGTTTTTACTGAGCTCAAAAAGACACAAACACAATGAATACAATTATACAACAACTTCAATGGCGCTATGCCACCCAACAATACGATAACACGAAAAAAATCAATGAGGCCGATTTGGATGTTCTCAAAGAATCCATTCGCTTAGCACCATCTTCTTATGGATTACAGCCTTATAAGGTGTTATTGGTAGAATCGGCAGAATTGCGTGAGCAACTGTTTCAGCATTCTTACAGACAGTCACAGGTGAAAGATGCGTCACACTATTTGGTGTTTGCCGTGCAAAATACACTTGAAGCACCACATATTGATGCTTACATCGATTTGGTTGCAACCACGCGAGAACAGGATATCAATCATCTGCAAGGGTTTGCCAATGTCATGAAATCAACATCAGCTCAATTGACTCCCGAACAGCAATTCGACTGGAACGCCAAGCAAGCCTATATCGGTTTGGGAAATCTATTAACGGCTGCGGCTTTGTTGCACATCGATGCAACTCCCATGGAAGGATTTAATGTTGCCGCATATAACGAATTGTTACAACTGAAAGACCATACAGCTGCATTGGCAGTTGCATTGGGGTACCGGTCTTCAGCAGATGTTTATCAATTTCGAGCCAAAGTGAGAAAAGAAGCAGCTATCTTTTTTGAGACGATCTAATTGGTCAATGTTTCAACATTGAATTGTACAAAGAGAACCCGAAATGTGAATTTATTAACAGCTAAAATTTTAGCTCAACTAATATTAAACGTTCGTTTTGGTTGATTTACAAAAATGTTCAACCAACAAGCCCTTTTGTTCATCTATTCAGATTCCCCAAGGCTTAAAGGATTAGTTGTTGTACCTTAGAGGCGCACAAATTTTACTACACATAATGCGCAAATTACTACTTTGCTTGTTGCTTTTGTCAACGGGTTTCGCTTGGGCTCAGCCCGCAAATGACAATCCTTGCTCTGCAATATCACTCACTGTGGGGGCTTCTTGTTCCTTTTCAACGTATACGAATGCCGCTGCTACGGCCACGGCTGGGGTTCCTGCACCGGGTTGTGCCAGTTATTCCGGAGGAGATGTTTGGTTTTCGGTGATCGTACCGGCCAACGGGCAAGTTACCATTGATATGAACACAGGAGTAATGCTTGATTCGGGACTTGGATTGTATACCGGAACCTGCGGATCGTTGACTCTACTCTCGTGTGATGATGATTCTTCGCCGAATGGTGCAATGTCTTACTTAGCAGCTACCGGACTTACTCCGGGTTCTACGTTGTTTATTCGCGTTTGGGAATACGGAAACAATAACAACGGAACGTTTTCCATTTGTGCATCTTCGCCAACTCCTCTTACCAATGATGACCCTTGTTCTGCCACTTCTTTAACGGTTGGGGCAACGTGTTCATATGTCGCCGGAACTACAGTTGGTTCAACCAATACAGCCGGTGTTCCTGATCCTAGTTGTGCCAGTTATTCAGGTCCGGATGTGTGGTATAGTTTTGTTGTTCCTGCTTCAGGATCAGTGCAAATTGACAGCCAAACCGGAACCACAACAGATAGCGGAATGGCACTTTACACTGGTGCTTGCGGATCGTTGAGCTTGGTGTCTTGTGATGATGATTCTTCACCAAACGGAGCCATGTCATTGATCAATGCCGCTGGACTAACAGCTGGTTCAACCGTGTATGTTCGTATGTGGGATTACGGCGGTGGAACAGGAACTTTTTCCATCTGTGTTGCACAAGCACTACCATGTGGTATTTCCGGTCCAACTGCAGGAACAAACGATTATTGCCCAACTCCGGCTACGTTAACACAAGGTCCCGGATCATTTTCAGCATCAACCGACGTAACGTTTTCAGCCGATCAACCGGGCAATGTAAGTTCCGCATTCTGTGGTTCTATCGAAAACAACTCATGGTATCAATTTACAGCCACAGCCACTACAGCTAGCTTTCCAATTACGTATGTTGGTGGATGTGTGAGCGGTTACGGAATCCAGGCGCATGTATACAGCGTTACTTACACGGGTGGATGCTGCTCAGGCTTTACGTCTGTTTCCAATTGCTACAATCCCGGAAATACAACGTTGGGAACCGTTAACGCTACCGGATTGGTTGTAGGTCAGCAATACTTACTTATGATCGACGGAAATTCAG